>LUZV01000228.1 GCA_001603765.1 Anaerolineales bacterium Chloro_02
GTTTCCAATTGCCGGCGTATTTCACCCAGCAGGGTTTGCCTCCACCCCATATCTTTTGGGCAATCAAACCAATCATGCTGATCCCCGCCGGACAACGCACATGAATGGCATCTGCTGCGCTGATTTCACGCCTCATGATTGCCAGCCAGGTCGGAATTTGACCCAAAATGGCAAGTTTCTCGCCAATGCCATCTCCGCCCGCGGGCGCCACAGGCACAAAACGAATCGCCGCGTTTTGATAGGGAAGAGAGCTTTCTGGAGGCGCCCCGGAATATAACGGAGCGAGATGAACCAATTCGCTAAACAGGCCCGCCAATTGGTCCAGTTCCCGCGCGGTAGAGCCCCAGGCTGAAAGCACGCCATCCTGTAGGTAATGTGGGGTGTGTGATATCACCAAGAGCCGCATTTTAATCGCCCTTTAGCAAACGCTCAAAGAAACGTAAATATTCATCCCCAACTTGCTCCCAGGTGTGCTCGCTGATCGCCCGGGTATAGGCTGTGTCCGCTAACGTTTGCCGCAAAATCGGTGAACTCATCAATTTCTTAACCGCCTCAGCAATCGGCTCGACCTCGCCCTGAGGTACATGCAGCCCTGTTTCACCATCCTGAACGGCTTCAGCCAGCCCGGAGTTGTCGCTAACGAGGCTCGCTTTTCCGCACAGCGCCGCTTCTATCACCGCGATGCCGTATCCCTCAAAGTCGCCATTTCTCAGC
Source organism: Anaerolineales bacterium Chloro_02 (assembly GCA_001603765.1). Taxonomy (GTDB): domain Bacteria; phylum Chloroflexota; class Anaerolineae; order Anaerolineales; family Anaerolineaceae; genus Mesolinea. The sequence goes on from LUZV01000228.1 coordinate 715, forward strand.
TGACGACTGGTCATGATGAACAAATCGCAGGCATTATATAGCCGCAAAAGAGTCTCCTGGCTCACCCTACCCCAAAACCGAATTTGCTCCAGGACGCCCAACTCCACCGCGAGCGCCTCAAGCTCATCTCGTTGGGCTGGCAAACCTGCCATCCAATAGACGACATTTGGATGTTTCTTCAAGATTTCAGGCAGGGCTCGAATAACCAGCTCCTGACCTTTGCGCGGCGAAACATTACCAACCGTCAGGAGCACAAATTGGTCCTCAACGCCGTTTGCTTTCCGAAAAGTCGCTACGCCATCGGAAGGAAGTGGGTGAAAGAAATGCGCGTCTGCGCCATTATGGATCACAACCGTTCTTGGTTTGGTGATCCCCAGCGAAATCATTCTTGCGCGGGTGTAGTCACTGACGCACACAGCCGCGTCCGCCCGGTTGCACGCGATCCGCGTGATGATAGATGCGATTCCAAACCTCGTCCCAAACTCCGTTCCATGCCCCACCACCACCCACGGGATGCGCTTTCCGCGTAGAACTGAAGCTGCGAGCCAGATCGATCGCCCGCCGGAAACCAAAACGATATCGGGCTTAAAATCAAATATCGCGTGATTCAGACCTTTGGCGCGATTGACTGCTTTGTCAATGGAATTCTTTCCACCCGAAAGATTGACAATCGAAAAGGTCTGCAGGCTGTTGAAAGCGGAAACCTCATCAGCCGCGGCATAATCCTGCGGCGAAAGCACCCTAACCGGATGCCCTTGCGCCGAAAAATACCTCGCCAGTTGATAAGCGTGGGTTCCAATTCCCCCTGGTCCAGGCGGGAACTCAGAGCTAAAAATCAGTATCCGCATCAATCAACCTCCCAATCGCAATCCGGAATTTTGGGAAATTCCACCAACATCAACCGGGCAGTTTCCGCGCGCTGCCGCGTGATTTGGATGCTCCTGGGCAAGGATAAAGTGGCTATTACTGCCTTAATCATCTGCTTCCAGATAGATCCCTTAATGATAAACGTTCCCAGTACGTCAATCCACATTCTTTCGAGGATTTGTCTGGTTGAAAAGTAGCGCTCGCAAAGGTAAAGATCCGAAACAGTTGGCAATTGAACTGCGAAGAGCTGGCTGCGCGAAGATGCGTAAGTGTTGACCCTGGCGCCGTGCTCCCTCAATCCGCCCATCGGGGCATGATGATGCAAAACCTTTGTTTCGGGGTTGATTACCAGGTTTTCTCCTTGAAGGTACAGCCGCATACCCAGGTCATGATCGGCCCTTTGCCCATGGTCATATGCCAGATCAAAAAGACCCGATTTGCATAAGATGCTCTTACGGATTAATGTATTATTGGTTGGAAACACATCGCTTATTCTCGCGAAACGAAAATCTGAAGGAAGCTCCCCGGCGCCCATCTCCACTGCGACCCCGTTTGAAATATCCGTTTGATAGCGCGCGAGAGCTTCTAGATGCCCTTGTATCAGATCTGGCTCAATTTCATCGTCATCATCCAGAAACAAAATAAACTCACCCACAGATTTCTGAATGCCGAAATTTCTGGAGGAGCACTGCCCTGCCTGATCAAGATAAAACCACCGGACAGGCAGGTCAGTAAACTCTTTTTCCAACTCAGGGTCTCTCTCAGCCAGTGGGCTTTGGTCGACAACCAGGATTTCGAGAGGTTGGGCCGTTTGCGAGCGCAGCTGGTCCAAGACCACACGCAAGTACGGATAACGGCGCAAGGTTGGGATAAGCACGCTGACCTTTCCAGAAACCGGCTGAAGCAGTGCATATTCCGCGCGTCTGAACGGCAAAGACTCCTCAGGCTGCGCTTGCCTATGCGCATGGCGCCAGGCGCGAATCAGTTCGACTGGTTTGGCAAATCTGGTCAAACAACCGCGCAGCGCCGCCCATCGCAGCCATTTCTCACCAAAACAAAACTTTATGAACAAAAGCTGATCGTTGAGGGAGATATCCACCTTTGGCTTGTCAATATTCGCGCCCAAAAGGCTGGGCACATGCCGGATGAATGCACCTTTTCGAATGTAACGAAAACCGAGCTCGAGACCAGCTGCCTCAAGCGATTCGAACGCTGCGGAAGGTCCGCCCAATTGGCTTAAAACCTCGGTCCTAATTAAGCAGGCGCGCAGCGAAAGTCGCCAGGAAGTAGCCTCAATAGAGCTGTCCGGGTCGCGGTTGAGCATCCAGGTTGGGGCTGCGAAATCTATCATCTCCGGTTTGCCTTCCAGCCCCAGAGCCAGCCCGGCGTGCCAACAATCCGATGCGGTGCCAAGCAATGTTAACAGGAGCTGCTTGTCTGGCCGACCTAATCCGCTGTCCCAAAATAACCAGGCATCCGCGGGGTTGGTCGACAGGTTCTCAGAAATGAGAGTACTGATTGCCTTAACTTTTGGCGGACATGAGAACACTTGCCCCAAGTCCCAAGGTGTAGACGTCGCATTTTCAGATAGCAACACAAGGTGTATTGATGTCATAGAAGCTCTTTGAAGAACCTTTCCCACTTCTCCAACTGCTGCTCAAGTTGGAAGAGCGATTTCACCCGCGCCTGCCCGGCGGAGCCCATCTTCTGCCGAAATGAAGGGTCGCGCGCCAAGAGAGCCATCTTCTCTGCCATCGCTTGCGGGTCGCGCCGTGGGACGACAAAACCGCTCACGCCATCCGCTATGTTTTCTCTCAAGCCGTCTGCATCAGAGCAAACCACCGGCACCCCCACCGCCTGCGCCTCGATCACCGCGTTGCAAAAGCCTTCAGAGACTGACGAATGCAGAAAAATATCCGCCTCCAAATAGCGAGCCATCACCTTATCATGCGGCAGTGAGCCGAAAAACTCAACATACCCTTCTAACCCCAATTGATGGCGGGCAAAATAGAGCGCGTCGCGAGTTGCGCCCTCTCCGATCACCTCATAAAGACAATCCACACCCATATCTTTAAGGTTTTTTATTGCCGACAGCGCAAACTCATAACCTTTTTTCCATTCCAGCCGTCCCACACTTAGAATTCTAATCGGCTTGCCTGGTTCGCCAGTTGCCTGAGAAACCCGCGGCTCAGCCCCCTCAACCAAACTCAAATCAATTGCGGGAGAGATAAGGCTGCGCGGCATATCAGCAGGGCATCCTCGCCGCAGCGCGCGCTGCCATAAATCTTCGCCAAGGAAATGGCAGGCGTCAGCTTTTTCCCAGACGGTTTTGTAGTAATCCGCCTGGTCGAGCCCGGAAAAATTCAAATCATAACCGCGAAAGCTCACGCTGAGTTTGCAGCCTAACAAGTCTTTCAGGTAGGTCTTTCCAACCGCGATTGCGCCAAATTCAAAATGGATCCCATCCGGTTTGAGACAAATGAGTTCCAGATCAAGATAATACCTTTTAAATATGCCCCAGCCAAAACGCTTGAACCCATCACTTAGATATTTCCATGTTGTTCGCGGCGCGCTGATAAAGCCGCGAGCCAGCGCTGGCAGCATCAGCATTCCAGCCAGCCATTTCGCTCTAACGGTCCAGGCGCGGTGGACACGCTTCCTGAGGTTGACGTCAGCCTGCAGCTGCGGGAATTTCGCCCAGTCCTCAGGATCGCTTTCGTAGCACACCAGGTGCGCGTCCCAACCGCGATTCACCAAGCCCTCAAATTTTGAAACAATGAAGGTTTCTGAAGCGCGCGGAAAAGCGGGCACAATCAGGACAATTCGTTTGGTTTTCAATTTACTCACGAAGTTCACCTGTGCGATCGGAACTACGCGCGGAATCAAATAAGGCTATAAACGCCTCAATCTGATCTTCCAGACGAAACTCCTCCTGAGCTCTTTTCCTGGCGGCTGCGCCCATTTTCCGCCGCAAGTCAACGTCAACCGCCAATTTTCGCAGCGCTTCCGCCATCAATTTGGGCTCTCTTGCGGGCAGCACGAAACCTTCCACCCCATTGTTCACTGCTTCGCGCACACCACCGCAATCACTGGTCACAACGCACAACCCGCAGCTCATCGCTTCCAGCACGGAGTTGGGCAATCCCTCACTCAAGCTGGCGAAAACAAAAACATCTGCCAACTGCAGCTGCTGACGCACCTTTTCGGGTGAGAGCTTTCCATGCAAGATCACCTGACCCTCAAGATTTAGGTCCAGGGCTGTATACAAAATCCGGCTGCGTTCATATCCATCGCCGATAATATGCAGTTCAAACGGAATCCCCATATCACGCAGATATGCCGCTACCATTATCAAATATTCATAGCCTTTCACCCAAACAAGCCCACTGGTTGTGACCAATCGCAAAACATCGCACGGTTCTTTCGCGGTCGTTGGGGTGAAATATCCGGTATCCACAGCAGGATGGATTACGACAGCCTTATTCGGATCCATTCCGTACTGTCTGGCTTCTTCAAAAATATCCCACGAAACGCAGTGCACCGCATCAGCCCCGAGGAGTGTCTTCCTCAGCTCTGCCGTATAGATTTCCTGCCCTTTCTGGTGAGGTCGGATGTTCACCTGGCTCCCGCGGCACGAAATCACGATCGGCATTCCGGATTCGAAAAGTCCGGCATAATCAATCGCGGCTGAGTTCCAGGGGAAGTAAATTACATCCCATTTTTGAAGGGTAAA
>LUZV01000029.1 GCA_001603765.1 Anaerolineales bacterium Chloro_02
CCGGAGTTCTTATCGTGCCGAGAAGATGGCCGGTTGCGACCTGGGGGCCGCATGAGCGGAAATCACGGTCAGCCCCTCGGCGGCGAGCTATTTTGAAATACGCCTCGGTCCTCATCTGTCCTCTGCGAGTGTCTTTTCGAAGAGTTTCCGGGTTGAGGACGGAGAGAAATACTGGAGGAATACTTTGAAAGACGAATCATTTGATATCGCCATCATCGGCGGTGGGCCGGGCGGCTACGTCACCGGCATCCGCGGGGCCCAGCTCGGGTTCAAGGTTGCCTTGATCGAGCGGGAACATCTCGGGGGCATTTGCCTCAATTGGGGTTGTATTCCCACCAAAGCCCTGCTCCGCTCGGCCGAAGTGTACCGAAATATGAAGCAGGCCGCGGGCTATGGGCTCAAGGCCGATGGCGTCGCCTTCGATCTCGACCTGGTGGTCAAGCGTTCCCGCAATGTGGCTTCAGAGCTGCAGCGCGGTGTCGGTATGCTGCTCAAGAAAAATAAAGTGTCGGTTTTCAACGGAACCGGATGCCTGAAGGGCGGCGGCCGCATTGAAGTGGAAACTGACGGGAACAAAACGGGGATCATCGCCAAGCACATTATCCTGGCTACCGGGGCTCGCCCCGCCGTCTACAAGGGCCTGGAACCCGATGGTGAAATGGTGTGGACATCCAAGGAAGCGATGGTTCAAAAGCAGCTCCCCAAAAGGCTCCTGGTGGCCGGGGCCGGCGCGATAGGCCTTGAGTTTGCCAGCTTTTACAATGAATTCGGTGCCGATGTCACAGTGATCGAGGCCCTGCCGCAGGCGCTTCCCGCCGCGGACGAGGAAATCTCTGTAATGTTGAGCAGATCCTTGAACAAGCAAGGCATCAAAATCAGAACGTCCACCTTCCTGCGAGGAATAGAGAAGCAGAAAAATGCAGTCGATGTCCTTCTCGAAACGGATGGCAAAAAAGAGAAGATACAATTCGACCGCGTCCTTCTCGCCATGGGTGTAACGGGCAACACGGAGGGGCTGGGTCTTGAGAATACGAAGGCCAAGCTCAACAAAAGTTTCATCCAGGTCGATGAATGGCTGCGGACCGAGGAGCCCGGGCTCTACGCAATCGGCGACGTTGCCGGACCGCCTTGCCTGGCCCATAAAGCCAGTCACGAAGGCGTTATTTGCGTCGAAAAAATTGCCGGGGCGGACGGAGTTCACCCCAACGACCCGAACAAGGTTCCCTATTGTACCTATTCCAATCCCCAGGTTGCCAGTATCGGGATAACCGAGAAGCAGGCAGCGGCGGATAAGCGCGAGATCAAGGTCGGCAGGTTCCCGTATGCCGGCAATGGGAAGGCCGTTGCGCTGGGGGATACCGATGGAATGGTCAAAACGATCTTTGACGCGAAAACGGGCGAACTTCTCGGCGCTCATATGATCGGTGCAGAAACCACTGAAATGCTTCAGGGTTTCGGGATTGCAATGAACCTGGAAACGACGGAAGGTGAGCTCATGCGCACCATATTCGCTCACCCCACCCTGTCGGAGATGATGCACGAATCTGTTCTCGGGGCCTACGGCCGTGCGATACACATCTGATTGAGAGCGGGGCGGGGAACGCGTTATTCTTCCGCGGTCCCTGCTCCGCGCACTTCGATTCCGGCTCATGAAATGAAAGCGGCCGCGGACACATAACGAGAGCGAAATGTCAAAAGTACTGCTAGAAGATTGCGGCAGTTTTGCAAGAATCCGGCTGGATAACAACCTGTCCAACGCAATAGATACGGAGACCGTATCTGAGCTGAACGCTGCAATCAAACAGGTCCGTCGGGAATTCCAGGGTCTTGTGCTGACGGGAGGAGACGAATTTTTTTCCACCGGGTTCGATTTGCCTTCTCTCCTGGCATTGAAGAGAACCGAAATGGCCGATTTCCTGGCCGGTTTCGATCAGGTGACCCTGGACATTTTTTCCGTACCGTTGCCCACGGTTTGTGCCATGACGGGGCATGCCATAGGTGCCGGAAACGCTTTGGCCTTGACCTGTGATTTCAGGTTCGCAGCCAAGGGCAAAAAACTGATAGGGCTGGACGAAGTAAAAATGGGATTGCCGGTCCCTTACTTGGCGGATCTCATCCTCCGCAAGCTGGTCGGTGATCGGGAGGCCTCCGCCATCCTTTATCACGGCGAGCTGATGACCATGTCCCGTGCCCATCAGATTGGAGTGGTCGACGAAATCCTTCCCCAGGAGGCGGTTGAAGAAAGGGCGATTGAAAAGATCTCGGACATGCTCTCCCGTCCCCTTTCCGGGTTCGGGGCCATCAAGGACAATCGCACGGAATCAACCGCGATGAGGTTTAAGATAAACCAGGAAGCAAAGAGAAGAATATTTCTCGACGGCTGGTTCAACGAGTCCAATCGCGAACTTCTCCTGGAAGCGGCCCAAAAGAGTCCCGACGGTGCATCCCGCAAATTGGATGGTGCTGTTCCGCGCTCCCAAAAAACGATTCATGCGCAAAACGTACATTCAGCTTGCGAGACGCGACACCACGAATCAGTGTTGGGGTTTTTCCGTAAATAGACTTTTTCGGAATCGCGCCGGATTTTGAGATTGATTTGGTCGCGACGATCGAGCAAAACCGCGGGCGCAGCTTGATGCTTCGTCGAAGGTTTTGCGGTTGAGGAGCGGCAAAAACAGGCCGGAAGCCGGATGCGAGTCCGAAGGTTTTAGTTACGGACAAGCCCTTGGCTTTTTCATCGGATCAGATCGAGCTGACGGGCGAGAGCCACCGCCTGTACCCGGCTGTTGGCTCCCAGTTTGGCATAGATATTACGAAGGTGGTACCGGACCGTATGCACCGAGACGTATAGGTGGCTGGCCATTTCCTCACTGGAATAACCAAGGGCCAGCTTTTCGAGAATACTCTTTTCCCGGTCGGTCAAAGCTTCGACCAGCGACGAATCCAAATTCTGCTTCAATTCGCTACATGACGGAGCAGACTCTCCCATGGCGTTCAATATCTTGAGCAGGTACTTCAACGAAATCTTGCGGTCTCCCTTGGATTCCTCCGCCAAAGCCACTTTATAGACCTCTCGAATCATATGGGGCAGAGGTGCGCCTTCATCCACGAAAGTGCGGACAAACCCCTCGGCCTGTGCCAACAGGAGGGCCTCCTTTAAAATTCGAAGGGCCTGTTTTCTTTCTCCGTCAAGGTAGTAGGCCTTGGCCAGCAGCACCAGCAGGAGAAGCCTTCGTCTCATGAAAACGCATGAATTAGCTTTCTTCAGCTCGGCTTTGAGCAGGTCGGGAGTGAATTTGTGTTCTGCGATCAGCAATCTGAGACGTGCCACCTCCAGCGTTTCGACCTCATTGCCGAGCATGCAGTGCCTGCCGCCGAGCGGCGACGAGAGCGGATCCTCAAGATCGGCATAGCTCCGGAGGGCCTGCTGCAATTCGCCGCATTGAAGCCTGATGTGGATGTCTTCCAGCCGGGCCGCGGCAGAAATGCGGGGAACCCCGCGGGCGACGCCGTAACGGTCGAGCTTTGTGATGTACCTCACCGCCTGAATCCGGTCCCCCTGGGCAAACCGGACGCGAGCCAGGGTGCGGAAACCGACGATGAGTATGTCGGGAAAGGTAGCGTTGGAGAGCACGGAGCGATACTTATTGAGAAGCCCTTCCGCCTTGGCAAGTTCATTCGTTTCGTACAACACCGCGGCCTCGATCATGGCGACCGCCACGGCGCTTACAGAAAAGCGGTTGGGGCTGTTTTCCGTTTTGGAGAGCGCCGGCTGGGCAACTTCGAGAGTTTCATTCAATCTCCCCTGCGCGAGATAGATGCACCCTTCGAAGTAGACGTTATACAAAAACTGGAGCTGCGTCTTCTTATTGAGAAAATTGTATGCCTGCCAAACGCTGGCAAGCGCATCCTGAAACTGGCCGGCAGTGTGTTTCAAAACCGAAGCGCCGTGCAACAGCATCGGCAGATGCCCTGTCCTGGCATTAGGTTGGAGCTTCGGCATTTCGGCAAGTCCGTGTTCGATACCCTGCTCGAAGTCGTTGAACCTGTCCAGGCAAAGCATGGCATAGGCTTCCGCAGTTTCCAGGTGATTGAAGTATTTGAAACCTTCGCCGCCGGACCTCTGCAGCAGGCCCCGGATCCGTTCGATCACCTCGATCGCGGCACTGAACTGTTGTTGATAGGTCAAGGCATATACATAAGCAAATTGCAGTGTGAGATGCCGGTCAAGGACCTCGGGAGGTAATTGGGTCCCCCATTCGAAGACGGTGGAAGACTGCCCGGTCATCACCAGATCAAGAGCGCATCGCTCCATGTATTCGGCAGCCAGCTCCACATCACCGGTCAGCATCGCATGGTGGGCCGCTTCCAGCATATCGCCCGCCTGGGAGTACCATTCATAGGCCGCCCGGTGCAGTGCAACCAGCTTGTCGTGACCGCATCGACGTTCAAGCCGGCTTCGAAGAAATTTGGCAAAAAGGCTGTGATACCGGTACCAGTTGTGTTCCTCGTCGAGAGAAATCACAAAAATGTTGTTCCTCTCCAGGTAGTCGAGCATTTCGTATCCATCCGTGCCTCCCGTCACGGCATCGCACAGAGGCCCCGTCAGGCTGTTGAGAATGCTCGTTTGGAGAAGGAACGACAGTACCTCCTGGGACTGGTTTGCCAGGACATCTTCCACCAGGTAGTCGGAAATTAATCGAAAGGCACGGATCGGTTGGTGTGCTTCGGAGTGCTGCCTCTGCCAAATGGCGGAAAGAGTCGAAAGCTGAAGCCCTGTAACCCAGCCTTCCGTCAAACTGTGGAGATGCTCGACTTCTTCCTCGTCCAGGTCGAGATTCTGGCTTTGATATACGAACTGCTTGGTTTCCTCGAATGTGAGCCGCAGGTCTTCGAGACCGATCTCTACCAGCTCATTCTTGGCGCGCAGTCTCCCGAGACCGAGTTTCGGCGCAAGCCGCACGGCAGCGACCAGCCGTTTTCCGGGTGAAAGGTAATGCAGAATCTGCCTGATGACATCGAGGACCTGAGGAGATTTTATGCTGCAGAAATCGTCCAGGAAGATGGTCAGCGGCTGTTGGAATGTGGACAGGCTGTCCAGTAGGAACGGCAAGATTTCACTGGCGCTGTGCACGGTGTCGAAGATATCGTCCTCCAGCGCATCCGGTGCGAAGGCCGGGACATGCGTTTTGATCGAAGAGAACAAATTGCACAAAAAACGTCTCGGATCGTTGTCCGTTTCGTCTACGGTGAGCCAGGCCGCCGGCTGATTTTCTCCCCGCAAACGGCTGATCCACTGCACCATTAATGTCGTCTTACCGAAACCGGCCGGAGCGCAAATGTTCACAAATTTCGTATGTTCAGCAGCTTGTATCCATTCGCTTAGTCCTCTTCGCTGGACGAGTTGGCGACTGCTCCCCGGCGGGATGAGCTTCGGACGTAACAATGAGGAATAACTCCGTTTTTTTGTACCCATAAAGCGACCTTACCTTACAAAATCACGGCTGAATCAACGTATACCAACCCCGTTTGAAATTATAGACAATGAAGCCATAGTTGTCGAAAGAAATTTTGGTCACAAAATTGCCGCCTCTTGTAACATGAAGGAGGCTTTGCATCCGGCAATATCATTAGTGATTGTGAACAAAATCACATATAACGATTCAGGCATCAATTGTCGGCACCTAGCAAATGAATATAAAAGCACACTTCGCCTGCAAAACGCAACATGAGACATGAGAAGATAAATTGTCTTAGGATCGCTAATATTTTCAGCGTCTTGGATTACCGGATTCCGTGAAGAGGCCCGGGAACGGCCGGACATCGGCTTCATTTCATGGAGAATTTCGCAAGAGCCCCGACAGACTCCATCAGGCCAGGCTGCGCTCAGACCGGTATCGAAACGATGCCTTCAAAGCGTTGGGGTGCTTCGCCCCCACGGCCCCCACCAATGTTGTGGACTTTAGGCCCCTCCTTTTTGATGGGGGAGGGCAATGTTATGGACCTTAGCCCCCTCCCCCTTTGATGGGGAGGCCAATGTTGTGGACTTTAGGCTCCTCCCCTTTGATGGGGGAGGCAGGGTGGGGGTGAAAAACTTAGCGATATCAACCCCCTCCCCCTGCCCCTCCCACCAAGGG
>LUZV01000229.1 GCA_001603765.1 Anaerolineales bacterium Chloro_02
CATTCCTGGCGTCTCGATCGGAACTGACATTATCGTTGGTTTTCCCGGTGAAAGCGAAGCCGCCTTCATGCGCACATACGACACCCTCGCCGAACTTAAGCTGGATGTCGCCCATCTTGCCCGTTATTCGCCTCGCCCGGGTACGTATTCCGCCCGCTATCTGCCGGACGATGTCCCAGCGGAAGAAAAAATGCGCCGCTTCAGAGCGCTTGAGGACCTCCAGAAAGAGGTCGTGGGCGAAATCAACGCGGCTTTTCTCGGTCAAACCCAGTTGGTTTTGTTTGAAGGCAAGTCAAAAAACCGCTGGCGCGGCAGGACTCCTACCAACCGCCTGGTTTTTGTGGAAACTGACCAAGACCTGCTCGGGCAAGAAAAGCCAGTCAGGATCACCTGGACCGGACCGTGGTCTCTGTTAGGGGAAATCGATTAGACCGTTGACCGCGTAATTTTTTGCAGGTTACCCACCCTTGCGTTGAGTTGGACGAATTTTAAATCGCCGTAAAGTTTTATCGCGCGGTTACCGCAATCTGACCTCCCAAAATGGAAGGCGCATTCAAGTAATCTGTTAAAATTACGAGAAGTTTTTATCCTCAAACTGGCACAAATCGCAAACCGGGCAAATCGCGCACTTCGGTTTACGGGCGTGGCAGATCTCTCTCCCCAGATCAATCAGGTTCAGATGCAAGCTGCCGTAACTTTCCGGCGCGGCAATTTGTTCCATATAGGCGTGCGTTTTGGTAACATCCATCTCTTTCGGACGCAGACCAATCCGCCCCGTGACGCGGTACACGTGGGTATCCACAGGGAAAGCCGGCATGCCCAACGCGAAGACCATCACGATTGCTGCCGTTTTTGGTCCCACTCCGCGCAAGTTTACCAACCAACGGCGGGCTTCTTCCGGCGATTTTTCTTTCAGCCAATCCAGGTCAATCTCACCGCGTTCCCGGGTAATATCGTTTAAGGCTGCCTGGATGTTCGGACCTTTTTGGTTTGCCAGCCCGGCGATGCGAATGACATACTGCAGTTCCGCCGGATCCGCGTCCCGCACGGCTTCCCAGCTTGGATAGCGCTCCTTCAAGGCTGTGAACGCCTTATCGCGATTGATATCATTCGTGTTCTGCGAGAGGATCGTACAAACCAGCTCATCAACAGCTTCCAATTCGAGATGCCAGGTTGGGGTTCCAAAATAGTTGCGCAGGCGCTGTTCCACTTTCGCCAGACGATCGCGATGCTCAGCAATTTGATCCATCAGCATTTACCAGGTTTTGTTGATCACAAGCGGTCGCGCCACGCGAATCTCGCCGATTTCCAGCCCGCGCCAATTCCTGAGGATCGGCGCGTTGAAGCTGCTAAAAGCTTCGCTTGCCATTTCAGCCTCAAAACCCAATGCTTTAAGCAGAGCGGTGACCAACGCGTAAGTCGCCCGGCGGTTTGAGTCGCCGTCGCTGATTTTAAATGCCACTCCCACGCCTGGCGATCCTTTGCCGCATGCGTCTGGCATCAGGCTGATCATCTGATAGCCTTCCGCGCCGCCTTTAACCGCGGCTTTTCCCTTCATCACTTCCATCAAAACCGTATCAAGTCCGCCTGGACCCGAAACCATCACCGGATGGGTCATCATGGCATGAGTAATCTTTCGGCAAGCTGACGCCCGCGGTTCATCTAACGAGGCAGGGTCTGCCAGGCGCGCCATCGCCAGGGCAAAATTGTAGAGGGGCATCGCAAAAACAGGCGCGCTGCAGCCGTCAATCCCGACCGCCATCGATTGCGGTTCAGTTTCACACATTTCTGCCACAGTGCTCAGAATTCGCTGCTGCAAAGGGTTTTCCATCGAAAGGTAGTCGCTCTTGGAATATCCGTGCAGAACCGCCTGAGCGAGCATTCCAGAGTGTTTGCCAGAGCAATTATGTCGATACGGAGTTGGCTCCTCACCTCGTTCCCGCATCGCCAGAACGGTGGCTTTATCCGCCGGCCAATGCGTCCCACACTGCAAATCGGACTCCGTCAGACCCGCTTTCGCGTGGATAGCCCGCAGGACGCGCACATGCTCATCCGTGCCGTGATGAGAAGCGCAAAGGATGGCAACCTCTTCGTCAGTCAGACCAAAATGCTCTGGTCCGCCGTCCTCCACGAAGGGCAGCGCCTGAAGAGGTTTCATCGAACTCCGCGGGAAAGTAACCAGGCGAGGATCGCCAAGGGATGTCAGTAAATTTCCATCTGAATCGACTACCGCCATCGCCCCAAAGTGGACACACTCCACAATCCCGCCCCGGGTCAATTCCACTACCGGTTCGTAACCAGCAATTGTCTCTGCCATGAAATCTCCTTATGCCTGATTTAATTCGTAATAGGTTGTTATACCCCACCTGAGTCGATTGAAAAACAGTTCACTATCCGCAGGGGAGTACTCAATCCGTTTTAGGATGCGCGGAATTAGGTTGAGATAGCTATCGAGGTCTGCTTTTTTCTCGCTCAAGCTTGCAAATGATTGCTGGATGAAGGACATCAGTTTTCCCATCGCCCGCGCTTGATCCTGGCTGACTACACCGTTGCGTGAAGAAACAATCTGGTAGCCCTTGTAAGCTTTCGATGCCAGGATCTTCATGTCTTCCACCCACGCAGCCGGGTCAGCATACGCCAAAAATGGCGGCTGATTCACCATGACGCTGTCGCCGACAAAAATGACCTTTTCCTTCGGCAGGATAGCCCAAATCCCCGCCATGTTAGAACCTGGATGGTGTTCAAGCGAGAGATCGATCCCGCCCAGATAGAGGTTCAAATTTTGGTCAAAACTGATTTCAGGGGCAAAAGAGCGAGAAGATGAACCCATTTGCTCATGGCTATCGCCTGTTCCAATCAGTTCCTCCTGCAGCTTAACAGCCTGCTGACGCGGACGTGAAGGCAGAAGATAATCAGACTGCGAGATTACAATGCAATCACAACCTTTCGCGCTCAGCGTCCGATCATATTGGGTATCTAATAGGACTAAAAACAATGCGTCCGATTTTGCGCTGCGACTGGTCCAGGCTTTGTAATCCTCGTTTCTGTGCGGGGAATCAATCAGAATATTTCCCTCATTTGTTTGAATGATTCCAGTGTAGAGACCGAGCGCATTTAGCTGGATCGAGACATTTGGGGTTAATTCTTGCATGGGGACTCCTTTTCACTGCCGGTTATTATAGCCAATCTCGGGGCTAATAGCCAAACGCTTATCATATTATGGTCGGCACTTTGGCACCTCCGATTTGCCAGATTTCTTTGCGTTAAGCTCAAATCCAAAATATGGGGTTGGGTCCAGGGTATTATTCAGCTCCAGTTCGTTTAAGTAATGCCCAGTACCGTTATCCCGAACAATTGAGAAATGCAAGTGCACCCCAACAGGTTTCGCGGGGTTGCCCGAATAGTCTCCCTGAAAGCCTAATAGTTCTCCAGCCGCGACTCGCTTTTCGTAAGTTCCTGCAGGAAAAGCAGCATCAATGAAGCTATTTCCATCAGCATCCGCCATATGAGTCAAATAAAGCCAGATTTGGCTGCCCGGGTTTAGCGGATCGTCCGGAACCCGGATAATCAGGCTGGAACGCCAACCCTCTTCCCTGGTGAGGAAGCCATCATACGGCGCGTAAATTGGCGTCTTGCCGGCTGCTGTCCCTCCAAAAATGTCAATGCCCTGATGCCGGCTGAAAAGCTTAAATGAATCATCCCAAAGGTAGCCAATAAAACCTGTGCTCGGGAATAAAAATGGGGCATCTCCACAGCGGCTCAGCGCTTCAGTCTGATATTCCGGGTAGAGACTTGGATTGCGAAGATAGCTGAAAACCATTTTGTTGCGTCCGCCAAGATAGGTCCGCCCCACCAGGATCATACCCGCTAATCCAATAATGCCAGACGCAATCAAAGTTGCTTTTAGGAGAGTTTGGCTTTTTACGTGTTTGGTGTTTGCTGTTGTTTTTACCATATCGCTTGATTATAATATTTATCAGGAATTGATCATTATCAACCTTGAATCGTGAGATTTAAGTCAAACGTGGGTGAATTTTGTTCTCCGCGGAACTTTTTTTCGAGAAACACGTCATAGAAATTGAACAGCGAGTTTATATGCCAAGCGAAGGAGAAAAAATGAACAAGAAACGAGTTTTTGTGATTGTGATGGTGCTGGCGATGCTCTTGCCGGCATTTATTGGGATTAACAGAGCTCAGGCTGCTTATCCGAGCTTTACCATCAGCGAGGTTAAGAAAGATGTGTCTGTGACAATCCTGACAAAAGATATGCCCAATAACCTGGAGTGGAAGGTTTTGATGGGCGAGTACAATACCCGCGGGGAGAATGGCATCCAAGTCGCCACTTTCAATTCTGGCGCCGGCGGATCGATGTCCGCTACCTTCAACATTCCCGACGCGTTAAAAGGTCGCGCCCAGATTTCAATCCGCATCGAAAGCCTGACTGGCGGCTATTATTATTACAACTGGTTTTGGAACGATAAAGATAACGGCACCTGGCCATCCGTTACGCCCGCGCCTGGCACCCCAGCCCCAACCCAAGCGCCGGGAACTGTCCCGATTATCATGATTAAATCAGTTGACCCAGGCAAAACTGTGACGATCACCGCCTCCAACTTCCCAAAGAACCTCGAGTTCGTGGCTCTGATGGGCAAGATGTGGACACGCGGGATCAACGGCATTGAGGTGGGCAAGTTGACTTCCAGCAGTACTGGTTCTTTTGAAGCGACTTTCGATATCCCGGCTGAATTTCAGAATCATGAACGGGTTGCCATCCGGCTTGAGAACAAGGCTGGCGGTTACTACTCTTACAACTGGTTCTGGAACAAGACCGGTGGTGTGGTTGTTACCCCTGTTCCCACCACAGCGCCAACTACCGTCCCAACCAGCACACCGGCTCCAGCCGTCAAATATCCTTATTTCAATATCCTCGCGGTTCAAAGAGACAATACAGTCACCGTGGAGGGGTTTGACTTCCCAGCCAACACCGAGTTCACAATCCTTATGGGAAAAATGTGGACAATGGGGATCAACGGCACCGAAGTTGGAACCTTCAACTCCGGCGAAGGCGGAAAGATGACAGCCACTTTTAATATTCCGGCAAACCTGGCTGGTCAAAGCCGAATTGCGGTCCGCTTGCAAGCAAAAACAGGCGGTTGGTATGCTTATAACTGGTTCTGGAATAACACCACCCAGAACTAATCCTGATTAAGCAAGAACCAGGGCTGAAAATTAACAGCCCTGGTTTCTTTTTTAACGATGACAATGTGGTATGATTTTCAGCAACTATGAACAACAAAATTACGATTATTGAAGGACCAACCCCTGTTTTTGAGAGAGTCTCAGGCAATTCTGAGCATGAAGAAAACCTGAATTGGGCAGTGGGCGTGCTTGAGGGTCCGTACTTATATGGCACTTTCCTGACCACTTTGCGCACCTTTGACAGCGGCAAACTACTGGAGCGCTGCAAAAATACCTGGGAAGCCAGGCAGACCATGTTTCTCGAATATAAGGATGAAATTGGTCTGCGGAAAGAAGACCAGATTATAGCTGCCAGAGCTCTAACCGTTGAAGAAGGCGACATGCTGCTTCTGTGGGTTCGGCGCGGGCTTGAAGGCGATCACGATGACATGCTTGTCGATTTTGACGACCTCGAGGACTAAACCAACAATTCACCCTTATATAAAAAAACCACCGGTTTGGTGGTTTTTTTGTGCCCCAGGAGGGAATCGAACCCCCAACCTAGGCGTTAGGAGTGCCTCGCTCTGTCCATTGAGCCACTGGGGCAGCGCAGAGATTATAACACTGCTAAGGCAGATAATCCCAAGGG
>LUZV01000230.1 GCA_001603765.1 Anaerolineales bacterium Chloro_02
GGGCAGCTGTTGCTGAGTGCCGCGCTGAAAAGCCAGACACGCGGACTGGAGTGGGCAGCGCGGACAGTCAGGTTTGGCGGGCGAGCAGATGGAACTCCCGAGATCCATCAGCGCCTGATTAAAATCCCCCGGACGTGAGCGCGGCAAGGTCTGCCGGGCAAATTGCCACAAAACCGCATCCGTATCATTGCCGGGCGGTTCATGCAAATCTAAAATTCGCAGGTAAACTCGCCGGATATTGCCGTCCAGGGCGGGTTCGGGCAGCCCAAACGCAATGGACACGATCGCACCGGCGGTGTAAGCTCCGATGCCCGGCAGACTCTTGAGCGCCGCTACATCTGCCGGGAGGTTCCCGGAAAACTCACTTAAAATGCGTTTCGCGGCTTTAAGGAGGTTGCGCGCGCGGCTGTAATAGCCAAGCCCTTCCCATAGGCGCAGGACTTCGCTTTCCTCCGCCTGTGCCAGGCTTGGAAGGTTAGGAAATCGCGCCATAAAGCGTTCAAAATAGGGAATGACCGTCTCAACCTGCGTTTGCTGCAGCATGATTTCTGACACCCAAACGCGATAAGGAGAAGGATCACAACGCCAGGGCAAAAGCCTGGCGTTATTGTCATACCAATTGAGGAGGTTTTCGGGTATCAGAGGCATTAAAACTGAAAAGTGCCCCGTTGTGTGACGAGTTTCAATTTAAAATCGCGCACATATTCCTGCAGGTGGTCCGTCAGATCCAGCCAGGCTGTTGATTTAATCAGCTTTCGTGCTTCAGACAGACTGGGCATGATGGCGCCGATTAACACTTGCGGCTGGTTGCCAAAAACAGTGACCCACGCGTCCGTCACGTTTAAACCCAAACGATTCACTTCCGGCAGGTATTCACCTACAACATAGCCAAAATATTCCTGCTCGCGTCCAGGTCGCACATTCCAGGTGATCAGGACTTTGACTGGCATAGTTCCCTCAAAGTGACATAAGCTTAGGGTCGAGCGCGATCACATGCGTCTCTTCCTCAGCGAAGGTGGCATTGGAGGGCAGTTTGTAGGTCTCCATCGTTTCGAGTTGAGTGATGCCCATTTCTTTCAGGAATTTGCTCAGCGGGTCGAGGTTGAGTTTGGAATATGGGGTCTCATAGTGCATCGGGATGACGATACTTGGCTCGAGCATGCTGATAACCTCGGCAGCTTTCGAGGCGTTTAGCGCGCCGCCGTCGCCAACGGGCACCAGGGCGATGTTGATATTGCCAAGCTCCTCGATCAGGGTTTGTGAGGGCACAAAATTTGCCTGACCCAAGTGGAGAATGGAGAGCTTGCCGTAGTCCAACACATAGAGTGTGTTGCGCAGCCTTTTCTCCGTGGGTGAATGGGGTGTGGTTTGGATGCCAGTGATAAAAACACCGCCTCGCTCGTATTCTCCGGGTCCAGATATCTGGAAGGGATCCCCTTTTACAGCGCTGAGATTGTTATGACCGAGATCGTTACAGCTTACCGTGACGAGTTCCGCTTTTAATTTAAGCGGGTTATATCCGACAACTGCCGAATCGAAAGGGTCGGTAACAACGGTGGCAAAACCCCGTTCAGTGATGCGAAAGCAAGAATGACCATACCAAACAATTTCCATCGATCCTCCGATAACAACCTTATGGATAAAGGTTTGTCTTCTACTTCCTATTATATCAGGTCAGGTGATGAGCCTCGCTTGGAATTGTACCGCTGGTGAGTTGGCATTATTGTAAGGCTGCCCATTGGAACTTATTTGCGCAATGAATGAGACGGAAAGGGTTAGACGCTAAGTACCAAGGTAAAAAAAACACGCGCTCATCCAAAACGAGCGCGTGGTGATTTTTAATCGAATTGTTAGGCTCTATTGAAGGTCAGCCCGCCATCCGCGAGGTCAATCCTGATGGTGTCGCCCTCGTGGAAGTCGCCGCTGAGGAGCTTAAGCGCCAGAGGGTCCTGAACCTCTTTTTGGATCGCGCGTTTCAACGGGCGCGCGCCAAATTCGGGGTCGTAACCCACATCCGCCAACCAGTCTCTTGCCGCAGGGCTGATTTCGAGTTTGAAACCTCTATCCTCCAGCAATTTCGAAACATGCCGCAGTTGGATGCCGACGATCTCTCCAAGATTCTCACGAGTGAGCGGTTTGAAGACCACAATTTCGTCTACCCGGTTCAGAAATTCCGGCCGGAAGAAGTTCTTGAGCAGATCTACAATCTCTTCGCGGGTGACCTTTTTGGGCTGCCCGGTTTCATCTTTCATCCAAAGTTGACTGCCCAGGTTGCTGGTCATGATGATCAGCGTATTGCGGAAGTCAACCGTGCGCCCCTGTCCGTCGGTCATACGCCCGTCATCAAGCACTTGCAGAAGGGCGTTGAAGATTTCGGGGTGAGCTTTTTCAATCTCGTCAAACAGCACCACACTGTACGGGCGGCGGCGGACTGCTTCAGTGAGTTGACCGCCTTCTTCGTAGCCCACATAACCCGGAGGCGCGCCAAACAAGCGGCTGATGGTGTGGCGTTCCTGATATTCGCTCATGTCGATGCGCACCATGGCGTTTTGGTCATCAAAGAGGAACTCCGCCAGCGCGCGCGCCAGCTCGGTCTTGCCAACACCCGTGGGTCCGAGGAAAATGAAAGAGCCAATCGGACGGTTTGGATCCTGCAAGCCAGAGCGCGAGCGCCGCACGGCGTTCGACACCGCATTAATCGCTTCATCCTGCCCGACGACGCGCGCGTGCAGGCGCTCTTCCATGCGCAGGAGCTTCTCCATTTCACCTTCCATGAGTCTGCTCACCGGGATTCCGGTCCACTTGGCAACCACGGCGGCAACTTCTTCGGCATCTACCTCTTCTTTAAGCAGCGCGCCTTGCTTTTGTTGACTTTGCAGCTTCTGTTCGCCTTCCTGGATCTTGTTTTCAAGTTCGCGGATCGTGCCGTAACGCAGGCGAGAGGCTTTTTCGAGATCAGCATTGCGCTCTGCGACCTCCATCTCTTGTTGAGCTTGTTCGAGCTTTTCTTTGAGTTCCTTAAAACTGGCAATCGCTTCTTTTTCAGCCTGCCACTGCGCGGTGAGAGCTTTGGACTTCTCACCCATTTCTGCCAGCTCGGCTTCAAGCTTTTCGAGACGTTCACGAGAGGCTTTATCCTTTTCTTTTTGAAGCGCTTGCCTTTCGATTTCCAGCTGCATGATGGCGCGGTCTACTTCGTCCAGCGCCTGAGGCTTGGAATCGATTTCGGTGCGCAGATGGGCAGCGGCTTCGTCGATCAAATCGATGGCTTTGTCGGGCAGGTGGCGGTCGGTGATGTAGCGATTACTCAGTGTCGCGGCGGCAATCACAGCCGAATCCGTGACGCGCACGCCGTGGTGCACCTCATATTTCGATTTTAACCCGCGCAGGATGCTGATCGTATCTTCCACGCTCGGCTCAGCCACATAAACCGGCTGGAAACGGCGCTCAAGGGCGGCATCTTTCTCGACATATTTGCGGTATTCGTTTGTGGTAGTCGCGCCGATCAGGTGGAGCTCGCCGCGCGCCAGCAGCGGCTTGAGGATGTTGCCGGCATCCATGGCGCCTTCAGCGGCGCCCGCGCCAATCACAGTGTGCATTTCATCGATAAACAGAATGATCTGTCCGTCGGATTCAGTAACCTCTTTGAGAGAGGCTTTGAGGCGCTCCTCAAATTCGCCGCGATATTTCGCGCCGGCGACCATTGCCGCCATGTCGAGCTGAACGATGCGCTTGTTTTTTAAACCCTCCGGCACATCGCGTTTGATGATGCGCTGCGCCAAACCCTCCACGATGGCGGTTTTACCCACGCCAGGATCGCCGATCAGGGCAGGGTTGTTTTTGGTACGGCGGCTGAGGATCTCGATGGTGCGGCGGATCTCTTCATCCCGCCCAATGACGGGGTCCATCTTGCCTTGGCGTGCCATCGCGGTCAGGTCGCGCCCGTACTTTTCTAGCGCCTGGTAGGTGTCTTCGGGATTTTGGCTCGTGACGGATTGGCTGCCGCGGATATCGCGCAGAGCTTTGAGTACCGCGTCTTTGGTTATCCCAAAATCTGAAAGCGTTTTGCCTTCGGGGCTATCGGTCAGACCGAGCAGGATGTGCTCGGTGGAAGTGTATTCGTCGCCCATGCCCTTGGCATAACGCTCGGCTGCGTCCAGAACATCCGAAGCAGCGCGCGAGAGACCCGCCTCACCGCTGGAACCGCCGTAAATCTTGGGGCGACCGGAAAGCTCTTTGCGCACTTCCTCTTTTAATATCTCAGCCGAGCCGGCGATCTGCGTGATGACAGCCGGCACAGTGCTTTCGGGTTGGTTTAGTAATGCCAGCAGCAGGTGCGCGGGCTCAATCGTCTGGTGATTAAATTCATGCGCGAGCTGCTGCGCGTTGAGCACGGCTTGCTGCGCTTTTTGGGTAAATTTATTTAAGTCCATAATTTCCTCCGGTACTCTTTTCAACAATGTCCTAATACAAATACTATACACAACGAGCGTTAGTATTCTGTATAAAACCAGAAAGGAATTTCTGATTCCAGGATTAGCGAGAGTCTGATCGCGCTTTGAGGCACGTTTATTCCGTTTGCTTTGAGAAAATAGTTGCCTGTGTTTTCCCAAACCATGTATCGCATGCGTTGGCTGCCGCTTTACGTCGGAGAACTAACTGTACTATTCAAAAGTGACAAGCGGGCGAGAAAGTGATAAGGATAGTTTAGCCTGATCTGCCGCGCAGCCGATTTAATTAATCCTGAAGAGGTGAAACGATCGGGTTGGTTGAGAGCTGAACTCTTTTCGTCAGATTTAACCTTGTATCCTTTGAGCATCTGATTGATTGACATTATGTAAAGGTGATATAATTAGTTAGGAAGGCTAACTAATATGGACGAAACGATCACTGAACGCTTCCAAGCCCTGATGCTGCGCTTTCACCGGTTGGGTGGGGAGTTGCCGCCACTTGAAAGACTTGACATCACGCCGGCGCAAGTTGTCTACCTGGATTTTCTAAATAAAAACCCAGATTGCCGCTTGAGCGATCTGGCAGAGGCTTTGCAATACAAGCCAGCCAGCGTCAGCGCCATGGTTAGCTCCCTGGAAGAAAAAGGGTTAGTAAGCAAAACCCAGGGGCTGGATGATGGGCGGTCATTATCGTTGAGCCTGACGGCAAAAGGCGGTGAGGCGGTAAAAGAAATAGAAGATTACCGACAACGGCGGGTTGAATCTATCCTCGATAAACTCAAAGAGTCCGAAAAAGACACTTTACTTAAACTACTTGAAAAAGCTTTACTATAGAAAGAAGGTTAATATGCCAATACAAATGATACTAATGACTGTGATGCGATTTCTGCACAATTTGTTTACCGCCGTCTGGCTTGGCGGGATGCTGATGATGGTGATCGCGGTTTTGCCAGGAATTCGCAAAAACCCAAGGGTCACTGAATCCTGGCCTGTTATTGAGGGGATCCAGTCGCGAATGAAGGTAACCGCATGGATCAGCATGGCGGGTTTGGCGGTAACAGGGCTGCTTCTGGGCAGATCTTCAAAGAACTTTACAGGCTTATTGAATTTTGGCACCTCTTATATGACGGCGCTGTCAATCAAACATCTTTTGATCGTTTTGATGGTGATACTGGCTTTTGTGCGCCTTTCAATCAACAAGCGTATCCAAAGTGAAAAGAAGCCGGAACTGCAAAAAGCGTCTTTTGGCATCTTACTGCTAAACTCGCTCTTGGGTGTGGTGGTGCTTTTTTTGTCTTCGATGATATAAGCGAT
>LUZV01000231.1 GCA_001603765.1 Anaerolineales bacterium Chloro_02
GAGATGTGTATAAGAGACAGGAACATACTGAAATAATCAACCAGACAACTTCTGCACTATTGAAACTACCATCTTTTATTAATCCTCCAATTACAGCTAATGCACCTGACTGCACAACAACTATAGCAGTACTCCATTCTTTGAGCAATCTAATCGCCTCAAATGCCCTTTGTTCCTTGTCCATTACTATTCTCCTAGTCAAATATCCTTCTTTGATGGGGCTTTAAGGGCAATGATAGGAGCTGTTTAAGCTCATGTGCTGGAACCCGTGCCAACTCTTTGGGTTCCATCTTATGAAGTCCCCCTCCATAGACCCTCCCTTCCATCAGCATGGATTCAGGCTGTATCCGATTTAGAATTTCCCAGATCCGACGCAATAAAGGTGGTTTCTCCGCTATAGCCTGGGCGAGCGGCTTTTTTGGATAAAGAGCCAAGTACACATTTGTAACAGTTGCGCGAGAGTTGTTTAGGATAAACCGGAAAGGGCGTCCATTTTTGTTATTGCCGCGACCCAAATAGGTGCAGACAAAAGGAGCTGGTGGCCTATTCTCTTGGCTGTACCAAGGCGAGCGATGCTTGCAAAGGTAACGTTGGGAGACTCCGCTCTCCTGGCCTTCCGCAAGATAGTACCAGAGGCTTGGATAGTTTTCTTTAATCTCGGCCTCTGGGAGACGGCAATCCAGAAGAAACAGAGGATTTTCAATTACCGGATTGCCCTTTTCATCCGACGGAATCTCAGTTATCTGCAAGTAACGCGGGCTTGGGAGGATCGGGCTAAAAAATTTCTCCGGAAGACCACGCTTGGCAATTTGAGAGGCATTGAGAATGAAAAAGGCGTTGTTCCCGGTAGCCAAGCCACGCCGAATTAAAAAGAAATCGGATAATTCCGGTGCGGTCTCATCCTTGCGTGTCCCTGACATCGGGAAACGAGTCCATTTCCGTTCCCCGCGTAAAATCTTAGAGGGGATTAATCGTGATATTTTTGGATTCGAAAGAGTACCTCCAAAGGTGAATCTAACATCATATTCCTGGGGCGGGGTTTCTTTCCTGAACCACACGACTGCGGAAGACACCAGGGCGTCCCCAAATTGCACATCCACGGGATCGAACCTGTGAATGTGGAGTAATCTGACTTTTTCCAGCAGGTAGCGCTTCAAGGCCGTCCCATAATTCACGTCCATAAATTCACTGGGGATCAACCATCCAGCAAGTCCGCCATTGGTCATCCAGGCATGAGATAGCCCAAGAAAGTGGCAATACAGGCCACTCAGGCCACCAAACTGTACCCCACATGCCATCCGACTTGCACTTTGGAGTCTCGTTTTTTCGCCATTAAAGATATGATGATGCCTGACATAGGGGGGATTGCAGATTACTAGGTTATAAGAGTCCTCACGCGGGGCGGCCTTGGTGAAATCCGACAAGTTCAGGTTGAGGCCGGTATCCCGCCAAAGCTCATGCGCGGGCATGCCGTAATGAGGATCAATTTCGAAGCCAGTCGCGGCCTCAATCTCACTCGATAAAAAAATTTGCATTAACGCGGAATAAAACGCGCCTGTTCCAAAGCCAGGGTCAAGAAAACGGATCTTCTGCCCGCGTGGCAAAAGCTTCTTCGCATATGACAGAATTTCCAGGGCGAGCGCAAAGGGCGTCGCAAATTGTCCCATGCGGTTGCGCTCGGCCTGAGACTTTCTGGAATCGAGAGCCGATTGCAAGTCAAGTCTTCTCAACTCTTTATTTCTGAGCGCGTCGTCGGCATTTCTCGCACTATAAACCGAATTCAGTGAGGTCATCGATCCGATGCTCCCATACCCAATCAATTCTTTCTGCAGCTTCATAGCCCAGATACCCGGTATTAAAATACCCGCACAAGAATAAAATATAATGAATCCGGTCTCCATAAGTGTGCCGAAGCTGGGTCGCCTTGGTAGCCTCTTCTTTCTGCCGTTTATTGACATTCGTAAAATCGCCCGCCGATTTGGCCTCAACCAACAAGGGGAAGTCGCCGGTCTTGGCCGTTTTCGGCATGATCACGGCATCAACGGGAATGTTGATGGTTCTTAAAGCTCCTTCCGGTTGCACCGGGACATTCAAACGGAAAGCGTAAGTACCTGGGTCCATGGTATCGAATTTTGTGCCTTCTCCTGGAGCGAACTGCCTATAATCACGTTGGTCAAGCCATCTGGAGATTGCCGCAAGCTGCCTTTTCTCCTGGGCATTGCGAATGACCGGGTTTGCGACAGACCCGCAAAGACGGTCTGCGACTATGGTCGCAGCTCGATAAATCTCCTTCTCGGATGGTTTCATCTTACCGCTTAACCACACGAAAATATCAGTATCGGCCATTTTTTCGATAACTTGGCTAATTTCTTCAAGCTGCTTTTCAAGGTCATGATCAAGCATACGAGACGGCAATTTGCCCTTCTCCATTGCAAGCACGAGATTTTTGGAAACACCTGCGAGCCCTATCAACCGATCAACGGCAAGTGGCGGACAGGTAGACATACGCAAAGTCCGAATAACAGAGGGATTGGCCTTTAGGTTCGCCGTTTTGATGTTTGTCAGGTTCTCTGTGGTTTTTAGAGTGGCCTCAACCTCTTTAGCGGTATGAATTCGAGTATTACGGTAGGCTTCAGGCGCGAATTCAAGAAACCAGCAATTGTACATATCGACAGAGAGGGCAATGTCGGGCTTCCATCGATCAGGTTTATCCCTATTGACGTCCATTTCAAAAAATCCTCTTCCACAATGGGAAATCCCTGGTGACACTTCGCCATATTAACCTGAAGATGTGTATTACACGATCTTTTCGTGCCTTGGAATAAAGGATTTTCGTGCTCAAAGGACGGTCAAGGGCAGCTAGGCATATGCACATTGCTCCCTTCTGAAGGCCGCCGAAGGCTTGCCGGGAATGGATGAGACCGACAACGACCTGTTAGCGTGAACGGTCCAGATCTCTCAGAAGCTGACCAGGTCGTAGAAGGCCACGGCCGCAAAAGCACTTTTGTAACTTAACTCTTCTGCAGCCCTTGTACGTTCCGGTACACTACCGGATACATTTCCAGGTTGCTCCGGATAGATTCCACTCCTTCTTCCAGACACACGAGAAAATCGGCCCCAAGCCCCTTCAGCTTATTTTCATACCAGCGATATGCTTCTTCGATATCGGCTTCCGCCTCGGAACGCAGCAGAATCGGACGAATTATTTTGTGATCCTGAGTCTATCTCTGGTTTCCTCCCATGGCTTGCCCTCATCCGGAGACGCATTACACAAGGCAATCCTGCGGTCCAGTTCTTTTTTCTGGGTTTCGGTGATTTCTACCGATTCCTGCTCAGCCGCAATGCTGTCCCATATATCCTGGACTATGAGGATTCGCTCGGCAACGCTTAACTTTTTATTTCCGAGGGCGTTAAAGACCGTTCCATATCTTTCCCCCTTTGCAGCTTTTTCCTACAACCTAATCACCACAGCCCCCCGCCTCGGGACCTCCGGGCAAGAACCGCCCGGCAGGGGGCTTTTAGAGCGAGAGAGAAACTTGCCTACTGATTTATTCTAGCTCAAAAAACCGCCCGGCTCCAGCACAGTATCCTCCATCGCGAGCCTCGTTCCCGCTAACCCCTGCAAAACGTGAAAAGTGAACCATGGAGAGAAGAAGAAGAAGAAGAAGGGGCGCCCGGGCTCTTCACGGCCCGGAGCGGGGAGGAACCGGACCGGTGAGAACCTCACCCATTGAAAGATGTCGGGACCCCTTCTGTTTGGGAAGCTGCCTACTTGTAGCCCTCCCCTGTTACATCGGGGATTCGGGTTCGTGACTTTTGCATGACGGCCCCGAAAAACCGGACACGGCCGCCGCTTATTCTTCGCGGAACTCCCCGAATCCGCAGGGAATGTCTTTGTCAACACCTCAGTTAAGAATGATTCGGAACAATGCAGTGTTCTTCTTCGCTGTAACAAAAAAATCACCGTTTCGTCATTCATTCGCCAAATTCCGCGTGTAGTGTCCCTCAAACAACTTGGGAGGGGTACATATGCAAAACATGCAGAAGTTCAGTCTCAACACCGCCATGCTCCATGAAATCTTTGAACGCGCCAAGCCCATGGGCCACTACGAGAAGGAAGAGAACCTGAACCTGGGGTTCGGCTTCCTGTACTATGGACTGGCCCGGTTGCTACGGCCCAAACACCTGCTGGTGATCGGGTCGGGTTTCGGGTTCAGCGTGGTCTGCTTCGCGCTGGGGCTCAAAGACAACGGCGAGGGCATGGTCACCTTCGTTGACCCGTCCTATTCGCTGCTCAAGGACGGACCGTTCAAGACGATCGGAGGGGCCGACTACTGGAGCCGGCCGCAAAACGTGCACGAGCACTTCCAAAGATTCGGCCTGGAAGACATTGTCACCCACTATAAGCTGAGATCGGACCAGTTTTTCGCCTCCTACAAGGCCCTGGGCCTTCCCGAAATCGACATCGCTTTCATCGACGGGAGCCACGCCTACGAAGACGTACAGCATGACTTCCTCAAAAGCCTCGAACACGTGCACAAGAATTCCTACATCCTCCTGCACGACAGCAACATCTACGTGAGGGAAGTGATCGGCCATGCCGGCGTAAAGAAGTGGATCAAGCTGCTCAAAAAGGAAAAAGAATTCTTCGAGGTGGTGAATTTCCCCTTTTCTTCCGGAGTAGCGCTCGTACGGGTGCTTCAAAACAACATATGGAGGTATACCAAACCGTAGTGGTTCTCCTGGCCATCTTGACATCTTGCGTAGCCACGGGCGCCATCCTGTACCTGTTTTGGCGTCATATCTGGTTTTTTCGAAATCCACGGAGAAGCATCCCCCCGGTAGGATCGGGGATTTTAAGCCCTGCAGACGGGACGGTCGTCTACGTAAAAACCGTGCTTCCCGGCGAGAAGGTAATCAGTATCAAAAAGGGCCGGGAAGCCACGATCACCGACATAACCAAGGAAGATATCACCCAGCCGAAGATCCTGGTGGGGATTTTCATGAGCCCGTTTAACGTCCACTACAACCGGGCCCCCACCGCCGGCGCGGTGGAATCCATCCGGCATCATCCCGCCGCCGGTCACAATCTCTGCATGGCCCGCATGCACTACCGCACGGTGTTCAAACGCCGGCCGCTGTACCGCAACAGCCTGCATATCGTTCAAAACGAAAGGACCGTCACCAGGATCGGCGCCAGCTACCACGGCGTTCCGGCTTCCTGTTACGTAGTCCAGATAGCGGCCAAAAGCGTCAGCGGCATCGAATCGTACGTCAATGAAGGCGACCGGGTCGATGCGGGCCAAGTGTTCGGAATGATACGAATCGGATCGCAGGTGGACCTGGTGATGACCCATCTCGAAGGGATGAAGGTGCGGGTTCGCCCGGGCGACAGGGTAAAGGCGGGTGAAACGATCATTATCGAGTAGAACCGATACCATCAGGAGAGAGGAGCCATGAAGATCGACTTGCATGTCCATTCGAAGTACTCATTCCGTCCCTCGCAATGGATTCTGCAGAAGCTGGGGTGTCCCGAAAGCTTTACGGAACCCTCCACGCTCTATCGCATTGCCAGGGACAAAGGGATGGACCTGGTAACGATAACCGACCACAACACGATTGCCGGCAGCGCGGAGATCGCTCACCTGCCGGACACGTTTATCAGCGAGGAAGTCACTACCTACTTTCCCGATGACGGGTGTAAGGCCCACGTGCTCGTCTATCAAATCAACGAGAGCATTCACCGGGAGTTGCAAAAAATCCGGGAAAATATTTTCGACCTGGTATCGTATCTCAGGCAGGAAAAAATTTACCACTCGCTCGCCCACCCTTTATATTCAATAAACGACAAGCTGAAAATCGAGCACATCGAAAAGTTCATCCTGCTCTTCCAAAACTTCGAACTCAACGGCGCGCGGGACGACTACCAGAACCATTGCATCCGGAAAATCGTGGACAGGCTTTCCCCGGACGTTGTCGAACGACTGGTCGAAAAGCACAAAATCGCCCCCCCCTTCTCCGCACCGTGGAGGAAGCACCTTACCGGCGGTTCGGACGATCACAGCTCACTGAATATCGCCCGGCACTACACCGAGGTGAATGCGGCCCAAACCCTGGAACAATATTTCGAGGGGATCGAGGCGGACAAAGCCGTGGTGGTGGGAAAGGGATCGACCCCGCAGGTACTCTCCCACAACCTTTACGGCATTGCTTACCAGTATTACAAGCGCAAGCTCAACCTGGAGAGCAAGGTGGGCAAGGACCCGGTGCTGCGCTTCCTCGACGGGTGTCTCCAGGCCAATCCCGAAGCGGAGTCCGAAGACAGGCTGGTGCGGCGCCTCATCTATTCGTGGAGGGAGCGCAAGGTCCCCCGCCAGGAAAAAGAGGGCAGCATCCAGGACCTGCTCCGCTTCGAAGCCCAGAAGCTCATCTACGACAATCCGAAACTGAGGGAGATCGCCCGCCGGGGTGACCATAAGATCGAAAACAGGGCACAGAGCTGGTTCAATTTCGTCAACCACGTCTCGAACAGGGTCCTGGTCCACTTTTGGAACTCCCTGCTGAACAATTTCTCAGGCGCCAATTTCCTCAACATATTCCAGTCCCTTGGTTCGGCCGGGGCGCTTTATTCGGTCCTGGCGCCCTACTTTGTCACTTTCACCGTTTTCTCGCGGGACAAACTTTTCAGCAAGGAAGCGCTCACCCATTTTATGGCCGACCGCTCGAACCCGTCCTCCATCGAGAAGCCGTTCAAACTCGTTCACTTCACCGATACCTTCTACGAAATAAACGGGGTGGCCCTCACCATCCGGCGCCAGCTCCAGCTTGCCAAAGACAGCCGCAAGGACCTCACGGTCATCACGTGCGATTCCGAAAACCATCCGACCACGGAGGGCGTGCGTAACTTCGAACCCATCGGGGCCTACGGTTTTCCGGAATATCCCGAGCAGAAGATGTTCTTGCCGCCCTTTCTGGAGATGCTCGATTACTGCTACGAAAAAGATTTCACCCAGATCCACGTGGCCACGCCCGGGCCGCTCGGCCTGGCGGCCCTTGCCATTGCCCGGATCATGAAGCTGCCGGTAAGCGGCACCTACCACACGGCAATCCCGCAGTATGCCCAGATTCTTACCGGAGACGGAAGCATCGAAGAACTGGTCTGGAAATACACCATCTGGTTCTACGAACAGCTCGACTGGGTGCTGGTGCCGTCCAAGCACACGGGGCACGAACTGATTGAAAAAGGACTTGATCCGGGAAAAATCCGGCTGTTTCCCAGGGGGGTGGATACGGAAAAGTTCCATCCCGCCAAGAGGGACCCCTCCTTCTTGAGAAGAAATTTCGGCACCGGGGACGGCCTCAAGATCCTGTACGTCGGACGAATCTCGAAGGAAAAAAACCTTCACCTGCTGGTCCGCGCCTTTGAGGGCATCGCAGAAAGAATTCCCGAAGCCGAACTGGTCCTGGTGGGCGACGGTCCTTATCTCGAAGACCTGAAAGCGCTCGCCGCCGGAATCCCCTGCGTCTTCACCGGCTACCTCGAAGGAGAAGAGCTTGCCTCGGTTTATGCCAGTTGCGATCTCTTTGCATTCCCCAGCGCTACGGACACTTTCGGAAACGTCGTGCTGGAAGCGCAGGCATCCGGCCTTCCCGTAATCGTGACCAATCTGGGCGGCCCGCAGGAAAACATGATCCCGCAAACCACGGGCTTCGTCGTGGAATCCGGCAGTGTCGAAAGCCTGGCCGAGGCTCTTCAGGCGCTCCTTTCCGACCACATCCGGTTGAAGGAAATGGGCAGGGCCGCACGGCTCTACATGGAAAAGCGCTCCTACGAACTGGCGTTCGAAAAGACGTGGTTGATATACCGCGACTGCGCCAACGGCATGGAACAGGAAATGGCCGCCGCGGTCTGAAAAAGGCCGCAGCCGGACCGGCCGAACCTTTTTCATCGAAGCGGACCAAAGCGTATGTACGAAAAAGTGGTACGAACCTGGGACGAACTGCAGCATGAACTCTACGAAGACTCGTGGAACGCGGAGCTCGGGCGATTCCGCTCCCGCTGCGCTTTCCGCGGCCTCTCCGATGCGGGCTACCGCCTGGAAACGACGCTCATGCGCCTGCGGGGCAAGTATACGGAGCTGGAAAACCATCTGCTGCGCAATTTCAAAAAGTACGCGCACCGAAACGTGGTGAGCGGGAACTCCATCTGGCACTGGCTGGCCGTAGCCCAGCATTTCGGGCTGCCCACCCGGCTTTTGGACTGGACCTACTCGCCCTTCTGCGCCCTCCACTTCGCTACTTCCAACCTGGAAAAGTACGATACGGACGGCGTCGTCTGGGCGGTGAACTACGTACGAACCCACCGGCTGCTCCCCAGGGACCTGAAACTCCGGCTGGAACACGAGGGCGCCAACGTATTCACCGTCGAGATGCTGTCGGAAGCCGTACAAAGCCTCCAGGAACTGGACCGGCTCTGCGAAGACCCTTTCGTGCTCTTTTTCGAACCCCCGTCCATCGACGACAGGATTGTAAACCAGTACGCGTTTTTCTCGGTGATGTCCGATCCGGCCGCCATCCTGGATAACTGGCTAGACCGGCACGTTACGGTTGCCCGCAAGATCATCATCCCCGCCGCTTTGAAGTGGGAGATTCGTGACAAGCTCGACCAGGCCAATATCACGGAGCGAGTGTTTTTCCCCGGCCTGGACGGCCTGAGCAAATGGCTGAAAAGGCATTACAGCCCTCGCTACCCAAGCCCTTCGGACAAGTTCGAAGGGCTTGCCGGTTTATGGAGCCTGCACCAGAAAGTATCCAATGAGTAATTGTTTGTTATGGCCCGCACTGTCTTCGGCCCCACGGGTTCCCGGCTGGATGGATTGCTTGAAAAAATCGCGGAATTATCTGAAGTTTACTCAAAGTTCTTCAAAAAGAAATAAACCCGCAACACAGTTGTAACATAGATCATATATCTTCCCTGGCAGCACGGTAAGGACAGGCGAAGGTCGGGGGCTGAACATCCACCCGGGATTTGACCAACCACTTTCAGGGCGCAAGGATTTGATGATGTGCCAGCAGGCAACGGCAGCAACAGTATCGGTTGGATGTCCCAGGTGCGGGTCGGACGCCGTGTACAGGTACGGCAGGACCAGTCAGGGCAGGCAGCGGTTTCGGTGCCTCATTTGCGGACGGC
>LUZV01000030.1 GCA_001603765.1 Anaerolineales bacterium Chloro_02
GCGCCCGGAGAACCTGCGCGCGGATACGACCCCAACTAACGAGATTTTGGTTCACGACACTGCTCAGGTGCCCGCGGACCTCTATCTGCAGACCCACAGCACCAACCCACTGCTCAAAGCTGAAACCATCAGCCGCGCAATCGGGCAACTTCGCCAGGCATACCCTGAGTACGATTCACTTTTTGGCGTCACCCGGCTGCAAACCCGTTTGTGGGACGAGCTTGGGCGCGCGGTGAATCACAATCCGGCGATTTTATTGCGCACGCAGGATCTGCCGCCGATCTACGAAGAAAACTCTTGTATCTATCTCTTCACCCGCGAAACGCTGCTTACCAGGCGCAACCGTCTGGGCGAAAGACCAATGATGTTCGAAATCGACGCCAGCGAGGCAACAGACATTGACGTGGAACTGGATTTTGTCATTGCCGAAACGCTGATGGCTCATAACAATAAAAAATGAGGTTGTTTAAATGAAAAACGTGTTAGTCTCTGCCCCTTATATGCTTCCATTTATGGACAGATTTACCCCAATTCTGGAGCACTTCGGCGTTCGCGTCATCATCCCGGATGTCCATGAGCGACTCGAAGCTGAGGAGATCCTGCGGTATGCCGGTCAGTTTGAAGGCACAATCTGCGGGGATGACCGCTATAACGCCGATGTGATCAGGGCGTGTCTGCCAACCCTTAAGGTCATTTCCAAATGGGGTACTGGGATCGACTCGATTGATAAGGAGGCGGCGGAGGCTATGGGCGTGAGAGTGATGAACACCCCTAACGCTTTCACTGTGCCCGTCTCGGAGAGCGTTATCGGCAGCATGCTCAACTTCGCGCGCCGCCAACCCTGGATGGACCGCGCCATGAAAGCGGGCGTTTGGGATAAAATCCCCGGGCAAACTTTGAGTGAATCAGTTCTGGGGGTGGTCGGCGTGGGCAATATCGGCAAGGCTGTTATTCGCCGCGCCCGTCCGTTTGGGATGAAACTGCTTGGAAACGATATTGTGGATATCGAACCAGATTTTATTCTCGAACAGGGAGTGGAGATGACCTCGCTGGAGGATTTGCTGCGGCGCGCCGATTACATCAGCCTCAACACCTCTCTTTCGCCCTCCGCCTATCATCTGATCAACGCGGAAACCCTGCGGATGGTAAAACCCAACGCTGTGCTGATTAATACCTCCCGCGGACCTGTGATCCACGAAGAGGCTCTGATTAAAGCCCTTCAGGAAAACCGCTTGCGGGGCGCCGCGCTGGATGTGTTTGAGCAGGAGCCTCTGCCGAAGGATAGCCCGCTGTTGCAAATGGATAATGTGATGCTTTCACCTCACAACACCAACAGCAGCCCCTTCTTTTGGGAGCGCATCCACTGGAACACCCTGCGCAACTTGCTGATCGGGCTTGAAATTCCGGTTGGCGATATCGCCAGCTTAAAGGCGCTTGAGAAACGCGCGTGAGGACAAGGAGCCAAAAAGTATGAACGCAAAGAAGAAAACCATTCTGGTAACTGGCGCGGCTGGCGGCGTGGGGCGGGCAACCGCCCGGCACTTCCACGAACGCGGCTTTCGTGTGATTGGCGTTGACCGTCAAAGCGTATATGCCGAATTCCCGTCTGATGGGCTATTCATTCAGGCCGATATCTCAGTCCCCGAGAATCTCGAGAAGATTTTCGCGCAAGCCAGCGAGTTCTCTTCAACTTTGGACGTTTTGGTGAATAATGCCGGCTTTCAGGTGACCAAACCTCTGATCGAAACGACCGTTGAGGAGTGGGATATGGTGATGGCGTCGAACTTGCGCTCTGTCTTTTTGGGAGCCAAACTGGCCTACCCGCTCCTGAAGGCAGAAGGCGGAGGCGCGATCGTCAATGTTTCATCGGTACACGCTGTGGCTACCAGCGCCAATATCGCCGCTTATGCTGCCAGCAAAGGCGGGCTGTTGGCTCTGACCCGGGCAATGGCAATCGAGTTCGCGCCCGATAACATCCGCGTTAACGCTGTGCTGCCTGGGGCGGTGGATACACCCATGCTGCGGGCTGGTTTCCACCGCGGACGTGATAATGAAGCCTCCGAAGAAAGCCAACTGGCAGCGCTGGCGGCTAAAACTGTCAACGGAAGGGTTGGATTGCCGGAGGAGATCGCTTCGGTCATCTATTTCCTTGCGGATAACTCTCAGTCGAACTTCATTACCGGGCAGGGACTGCTGGCGGACGGCGGGGCGACCTGCCGGTTGAGCACCGAGTAAGCCATGAGCGACCAACCAAACCTTCCCGAAGTATCCCCCCTGGGGCGCCTGGCGCGCAATGGATACGACTTCATAAAGCGCATTCCAGAGCTGCCGGCGGCTTATCTTCATCCATGGCGGCGCGAATCCCGCCGCAGGCTGGGAAAGCTGAAAGATAGCCACAAAGGAGAGCGCTGTTTCATCGTCGGGAATGGGCCTTCCTTAAAAAACACAAACCTCAGCCTGCTCAAAAACGACTTTTCTATCGGCATGAACCGCGTTTTTCTGGCATCCGAGGAGCTTGGCTTTACCCCAAGCTGCCTGGTCTGCGTCAACGACCTGGTGGTGGAACAATCCGTGCCCGAATTTAACGCTCTGCAGATGCCCAAATTCTTCTCGTGGCGCGCCAGCAAATGGCTGCGGATGGACGACTGGATGCACTTTATCTATACCACCTACACAACCCCCAAATTCTCTGCCGATGTGCGCAAACGGGTCTGGGAAGGCGCTACAGTCACAAATGTTTGCCTGCAGCTGGCTTTTCATATGGGCTTCAACGAAGCGATCCTGATTGGGGTCGATCACAGCTTTGCCACCAAAGGCAAGCCCAATACTACCGTTGAATCACAAGGGGATGACCCTAACCATTTTTCAGCTGGCTACTTCGGCAAGGGTTTCCGCTGGCAACTGCCGGACCTGGAGACGTCTGAAATGGGCTACCGCATGGCAAAGCGCGCGTACGAAGAAGCTGGTCGGCGGGTGTTGGACGCGACAGTTGGCGGTAAGCTGGATATTTTTGAGAAGGTCGAATACGAAACCTTGTTCGGGTAGCGCTTTCCTTCCCGTTAAAACATAAACTATAATTCAGCCATGCATTCGCAACCGCTGGTATCCATTATCACCCCATCCTTTAACCAGGCTGCCTTTCTTGAGCAGACGATGCTTAGTGTGCTCGAACAAGGCTATCCAAACCTGGAATATTGGGTCATGGACGGCGGATCGACCGACGGCAGTCAGGAGATTATCCAAAAATATCAGCATCGACTGGCTGGCTGGGTTTCTAAACCGGATAAGGGGCAAGCCGACGGTGTTAACAAGGGCTTTGCCAGGGCAACCGGGAAGATTATCGGCTGGCTGAATTCTGATGATCTCTATTATCCAGGGGCAATCGCGGGCGCGGTGGAGGCTTTCCGCCTGCACCCAGAAGCGTCTTTTGTTTTCAGCGATGTTGAGTCGATTGATGAGCACGGCAGACCATTTAACCTGATGCGTTACGGCGACTGGAAACTGCCGGAGCTGATGACCTTCCA
This sequence comes from Anaerolineales bacterium Chloro_02, assembly GCA_001603765.1. Lineage (GTDB taxonomy): Bacteria > Chloroflexota > Anaerolineae > Anaerolineales > Anaerolineaceae > Mesolinea. The sequence goes on from LUZV01000030.1 coordinate 3,525, forward strand.
TATTGTTGGGCAGCCAGGCGTTTTTATGCGCCGTTCGGTGTTAAAGCAAGCCGGATACCTGGATCTGAGCTATAACTACCTGCTGGATGTTCAGCTTTGGATGCGAATGGCGCTCATTGCCGAGCCGGTTTATGTGCCAGGCGCGGTCTGGGCAGCCGCGCGGATTCACTCGGACGCCAAAAACGTCGCTCACGCGGAGAAATTTGGCGAAGAAGCCTTCCGCCTTGCCGCCTGGCTGAGCGAGGACGAGCGGTTTTCTCCCCTTTCCGAGAAGCTCAACCATCGAATTTGGGCTGGCGCGCACCGTTTGAACGCTTTTTATCTGACGGAAGCGGAAATGTTCAAACCGGCGTTGAAATCTTACACGAAAATGCTGCGCCTGGCGCCTTCCATGTCCAGGGGAACATACAGGCGCATGGGCTACGCCGTTCTGGGCGCGCTTGGCATTCAAAACCTGCGCCAGAAGTATGCTATTTGGCGTCAGAAACGCTATCAGAAACAGCAAACCAAACAGAATAAGAACTGACTCTCTTGTTACAGTTAATATTGTTGCCATAATTACTCCCTGCTTTGTATGATTTGGGTTTCTTTGTTTTTACCCTTGCTTAGGGGGTATTGAGGTGCCAAATGATTCCATAGCCTTTTCCTTGGGGAGGGTGACCGCAGGGCGGATGAGGGGGTGCGTTTGGTTGAACTGTAGATCGCCGCGCAGCGCTCGCGATGACGAAGGACCAACTTAATCGGACGGTAGATTGTCGCGTTGTGCTTGCGGTGACGGCGTTTCAGCCTTCTCCTGGGAGAAGGTGCCCGCAGGGCGGATGAGGGGTTGTGCGATTGGTTGAACGGTAGATCGCCACGCTGTGCTCGCGATGACGAGGACTGGGCTTAATCGAACGGTAGATCGCCGCGCTGCGCTTGCGATGACGAGGACTGGGCTTAATCGAACGGTAGATCGCCACGCTGCGCTCGCGATGACGAGGACTGGGCTTAATCGAACGGTAGATCGCCGCGCTGCGCTCGCGGTGACATGTGATTCTTCAGCCTCCACCAAAAGAGGGCAAATAGATTTATTCATACTATATGAGCAAGGATTACTCGCGGACCGTAGTTCGTCTATAATAGTGCCTATGCCTACTCTGCCTCGCGTGTCAATCATCACACCCTCCTATAACCAGGCTCGTTTCCTTGAAGAAACGATGCGCTCTGTGTTGGAGCAAGACTATCCGAACATTGAATACATCGTCATTGATGGAGGCTCAAGCGATGGCAGCCAGGAAATCATTCAGAAATACGCTGAGCGCCTGGCGCATTGGCAGAGCCAGAAGGATAAGGGGCAGACGGACGCCATCAATCAGGGCTTTGCCCGCGCCACTGGTGAAATCCTGGCATGGCTCAACTCCGACGATATCCTTTATCCTGGGGCGGTTCGCGCGGCGGTCAGGCAGCTGCAAAACCATCCGGAAGTTGGCATGGTCTACGGAGACTGCGATTGGATCAACGCTGATGGCAAAGTCATCGGCGCGTTTCCCGCGGCTCAGACAGACCTAAGAAAACTTCGCCGTGGTTATGTACACATCCCCCAACAAACAGCTTTCTTTCGAGCTGATCTCTGGCGGGATGCGGGTCCGCTGGACGACAGTTTCTACTTCGCCATGGATTATGACCTGTGGACGCGCCTGGCAGCCCGCGCTCCGCTGCTTTATGTGAAACAGCGCTGGGCGGCATTTCGACTGCACGAGGGCGCAAAATCGATCGCGGCTGATGATCGCTGTTGGCCAGAGATGCTGAGGGTGCACTATCGCGACGGCGGAAAGAGGCTTTCCGCGCTGACATTAAAATATTCAGTCCGAAAAATTGTTCAGCCGTTTTGGCTGTGGCTGCGCAAGCGCAGGCTATCTGGTTGAACGAAACCTGGATTGAGAGGAGTCTGGAGTGCAAATCAGAAAAAAGATCAATACCGCAGTCAGGATATTAAAAGAGAAAGGTCCTATAGGCGTCTGGCATACGGTCAGACAAAAAATCGCCGCCCTTTCTTGCACAGACGAAAATGAGATTATCTTTGAGGTGCTGCAGAGCTCTGTTCAAAAGGGAGTCATGTGTGATGTGGGGGCGCATCACGGCTATAGCTTGCTCCCGTTTGCAAAAGCTGGCTGGCAAGTGTTCGCCTTTGAACCAGACCCACAAAATCGCGCGCGTCTGCTCGAAAATGTCAAACCTTTTCCGTTAGTTCAGGTCGATAGCCGCGCCGTCTCGGATGAGGTGGTAGAAGAAGCGTCCTTCTTTACATCCACTGAATCCAGTGGTGTTAGCAGTCTTTCCGCGTTTCTCCCCAGCCACGAAGCGGCGTACACGGTCAGTATTACCACGCTTAAAGATTTTATTGAAGCGCAGGGTCTGACGCGTCTTGATTTCCTAAAAATTGATACGGAGGGGTTCGATTTAATGGTGCTGAAAGGCCTGCCTTGGGGGCAGGTTGAACCCAAGGTGATATTGTGCGAGTTTGAGGACGCCAAAACAACTAAACTGGGCTATACCTACACCACCTTGGCTGATTTCCTGATCGAGAGGGGCTATCAGGTGATAGTTTCTGAATGGCATCCAATCGTGAAATACGGAGAGCAGCATGCCTGGAGAGGTTATTACACCTATCCGCATCACCTGCATGACGAAAAAGGCTGGGGCAATCTGATTGCCACCAATGACGGCGCGCTCTACCAAGAGTTGGAGCTTAAATGTAAGCCAAAACAGGGATGAACCGCCTTTGACATCATGCCGGCTTCCAGCTCACCAGGAACACGCCGGCGATCGAAACCAGTAAGCCAATCAGGCCAATTGGCGAAAGGCTCTCACCCAGAAAAAGCCACGAAAGGATAGAGATGTGGATTAACATCGAATTGTTAATCACGCTCGATTCCGTCGCTGTGAGCACCTGTTGCGTGCGATTCCAAAGCCAGAACGCCAATGCGGTGTTCAGCCCGCCAATCAAAAAGAGTAAGAACCAAACCCTGGGCTCAAAAGTTGGAATGCCGTGAATTGCCAACCCAACCCCCAACAGCACTGCCGCGCCGATACCCATGCTGATGCCTGTTACCACCATCGGGTCGAGCCGCTGCTCGCGATTCACTCCGCGCCCCATGACTGCCGCGATTGAGTTCGCCGTCATGGTAAGCAGCGCCAAACCTACCCCCAGCAGGCTTTTTGGCATGGTGGTGATGGGGAAAAAGTAGATCGCGACACCAATCAAAAAGACCGACATGCCGATCCACTGAAGCCGTGAAACAGATTCTTTAAGGAAGAACAGACCCAACAACGCCACCATGGGTCCGGTGAAATTTAGCAAAAGGCTCATGGTAATCGCGTCCAGATAAACAAGCGAGAGGAATTGCGCGCCTTGTGTGATCGTGTAGTAAACCAAACCAAGGATTACCAGGTAGCGCCAGTCCTTAGCGCGCAGCTGACGGACTTCACCTTTTCGCCTGATGAGCCCCGGCAATAAAAAGAGAAACGCTAAGGCGTAGCGCATGCCTGTGAACGCCAGCGGCGGGACATCCAGGAGATACTTTTTAATCAGGATGATAGAACTGGACCAAAGCAAGGTCACTAACAGGGCTTCAAGTATGGCTTTATTGCGAGTTGAAAGGGGCATGTAATCCTTAATTATTGAGTTTGATAAGTGGCATTATAGCATGTGTAAGATTTTCAACTTCTTATCCTTGAAAATTGAGAACACCCATTATCAATAAAACAGTTTGTTTGAAGTGAAAGAATTCTTATTAACACCCTGATAGTCACAACTTGATAGAACGTTAACAAGATGTTGACAGTATTGACATCTACGTTTAAAATCTCTGCATGCAAGATTCGTTGCTAATAACACCCCAATAAGGAGAAGAAAATGAAGAAATTTGTGTTGTTTTTACTTGTCGCAATCATGGCTGTGTCCATGGTTGGCTGCAGCCAGAAAGCCGCAGAACCTACCAAAGCGCCCGATAAACCTGCTGCCAAGGTCTACAAAGTTGTCAGCCTGGTTAACGGCAACCTTGGCGACAAATCGTTCTTTGACTCAGCTGAGTCTGGCTTAAGAGCCCTCAAAGAGGCTGGCAGGATCGAATATAAGACTATCGAAATGGGCGGAACTGATAAGGATCAGCCGATGTGGCTTGAGACCCTGAACGAAGTTGCCAGCAGCGGTGAGTACGATTTGGTCATCGTCGGCACCTACCAGATGCCTGATTATCTCAAGGAAGTCGCCACCAATCACCCCGATCAGAAATTCCTGATCTATGATGACAATACCTATGTTGGCGTAAATCAGAATGTGGTCAACCTGACCTACAAACAGAACGACATGGGTTATCTGATTGGTACATTTGCTGCCAAAATGACCACCGAAACCAGCGTTCCAAAGATCAACCCCGAGGCTGTGGTTGGCTTCATCGGCGGCATCGATAGCCCCGTGATCAACGACTTCCTCTATGGTTTCCTGCTCGGCGCCAAGGCAGCCAATCCTGAAATCAAAGTGGACACCCGCTATGTAAACAGCTATGTTGATACTGCAACCGCCAAAGAAATGGGTCTTTCCATGATCAATGACAAGAAAGCTGATATCCTCTGGGGTGTCGCGGGTCTTTCTGGTAACGGCGGTGCGGAAGCTGCTCTCGAAACGGGCAAAGCCTGGTTCATTGGTGTTGACTCCGATCAGGAGCTAACCCTCCCAGCCGATCAGGCAGCCATTACGCTGACCTCTGGTCTGAAGAACGTCGGAAAGTCCATTATTTGGCTGTTTGACGAATGGGATGCGGGGCGCACCTATTGGGGGAAGGAAGTGCGTTTGGGCATCACTGAAGGTGGCGTTGGCATTGTGACTGACAAGAATTTTGCCAAGATCGCGCCCAAATCTGTTCAGGAAGCTGTTCTGGCCGCTCAGGCTGATATTGTAGCCGGCAAGATTGTTGTGCCTACCGCTATCGGTGACAAAACCAATGCCGTGGTCACTCTCAGAGATTCTCTGCAGCCGTAATTTGAACGAGAGGCTCGATTACTGAGTTTTGTTCGAGGGGAGCTGATCGCTTGGCTCCCCTCGTCTCTTAATAATTTCACGAAGGGTACCCGCAAATGGAACAAGAAAACTTAGTTGTCCAAATGAAAGGGATCAGTAAAGTTTATCCTAACGGGATTGCTGCAAACAGAGATGTGAATTTTACCTTACGGAGGGGCGAGATCCACGCGATCATGGGAGAGAATGGCGCGGGCAAGTCCACGCTAATGAAAATCCTTTTCGGCCTCGAACAACCCACCAGTGGTGAAATTCTCGTTAACGGCGAGCCAGTCGTCATCAATTCCCCAAATAAAGCGATCTCACTTGGGATTGGTATGGTTCACCAGCATTTCATGCTGGTGCCCAGCCTGACGGTTGCGGAAAACATTGTTTTAGGCATGGCGCCGACCAAATCGCGCGTGTTTGTCGATTACAAAAAAGCCGTTGAGATCGCCGAGGAGAACGCAACCCGGTTTAACTTACGCATTGATCCAAATGCCAAAGTTGTGGACATTCCAGTTGGCATGAAGCAGAAGGTAGAGATCCTTAAGGCTCTGGTTCGCGGGGCGAAAATCCTGATTTTGGACGAACCAACCGCGGTCTTAACCACACAAGAAACATCTGAACTGTTTAAAGAGCTTATCTCACTTAAGGAACAGGGTTTCACGATTGTTTTCATCTCTCATAAACTTAAAGAGATCAAACAGATCACGGACCGCCTGACAATTATGCGCAACGGCAAGTCTATGGGGGTTTATGAAACTGCAAGCATCAGTGAAGAAGAAATTTCGCGTCTGATGGTTGGGCGTGATGTGGTTCTGGAGGTCATTAAAGATAAAGCCCAGCCTAGCGAGACTGTTTTGAAGGTGCGCGACCTGGAATATACAGACCGCTGGAATAAGAAGATGCTCGATAAAGTCTCTTTCTCGGTGCGCAAAGGCGAAATTCTGGGCATCGCGGGCGTTGAAGGCAATGGTCAACGAGAGCTGGTGGAAATGCTCTTCAACCTGAACGTGCCGGATGCAGGAACAGTGTACGCCAACGGTAAGTCGCTGATCGGAATGCCCCAAAATATTATTCGTGATCAGGGAGTTTCGTTGGTGCCGGAAGATCGAATGACTTATGGGATCGCAGATATCGCCAGCATTGAGGAAAATGTCATTTCTGATCGCTTTGGCGAGAAGCGCTTCAACCGGGGCCCGTTGTTTAACATGCGCGAGATACATCAGGAAAGTGAAACGCTGATCGTTGACTATCGCATTCTGGCTAAATCCCGTAAGCAACAGGTAAAAATGCTCTCCGGCGGCAATATTCAAAAGGTAGTTGTCGCACGGGAACTTTCGAGCCAGCCGACCTTGCTAATTGCCGACCAGCCCACCCGCGGTATCGACGTAGGCGCGACTGAGTTTATCCGGAACCAGATCGTTGAACTTAGCCGCAATGGCTCGGGCGTATTATTGGTATCGGCGGATCTAAATGAAGTGATTGAGCTGAGCGACAGTTTGATCGTCATGTACGGCGGCAAAATCGTGGCCTACTTTGAAGACACGGATCAGCTGGACGATATCACTATGGGTGAATACATGCTTGGATTGAAGCACCAGACAGAGGAAGAAATTGCGAAGGTGTGTTATGAGTAGCGATAGACGATTATTGTTGTTCAATTTGCTGCGGGGCGCAGCTGCCATCTTCTTGGCGCTGTTGGTTGCCACGGCACTCATCTTCCTGTCATCTAAAGAACCTCTAACCGCACTGAAATATCTCCTACTAGGTCCTGTTATCAGTTTCAAATCAACAGGGATGGTCTTTAACACGGTCAGTTTTCTGACCATTTTGGCAGCGATGACCCCTACCATTTTCTCGGGATTGGCGGTCTGTGTGATGTTTTCAGCCAGTCAGTTTAACCTGGGAGGAGAAGGCGTCATCATGTTGGGCGGGTTTGTAGGCGCTTTACTGGGGATTTACCTGAAACTCAACACTGGGCTGCATCAGGTTGTCTGTATTCTGGCCGCCGCGGTTGTTGGAGGGCTGGTGATGCTTATCCCGGCGCTGCTGAAGGTTAAACTTGGGGCAAGCGAGATGGTTACTTCTTTGATGATGAACTACATCATCATGTTCATTATCCTGCATTTCCTCAACTTCACTTTTGCGGATCGCAGCAAAGGGGCGACTCAATCCTTCCCGTTTGAAGCGACAGCAAAAATCCCTGAAATCGTGTCTAACGGAACTAAATTGACCTGGGGTCTGGTGATCGCGCTGATTTTTGTGGTGATCATCGCGTTGTTTATGTACCGCACCAAATGGGGCTACGCGATTCGGATGGTTGGCATTAATCAGTCCTTTGCTCAGTACTCGGGCATACAGGTCGGGATGATAATTGTCCTTTCGCAGGTGATTGGCGGCATGCTTTCTGGCATTGGAGGCAGCATCGAGATGCTGGGGCGCTATAACACCTTTCTTTGGCGCGAATTGCCAGGTTATGGCTGGATTGGCATTACGGTCGCTATTTTGGCCAAGAACAACCCTATCTTTGTGCCGCTCGCGGCGCTGTTTATTGCCTATCTTGACAAAGGCTGTCAGTTGATGTCCATCAACAGCGATGTGCCTTTCGAAATGATCGACATCATCCAGGCTGCGATCTTCCTGTTCTTTGCCGCCGAACAATTCCTGGCAAAATACCGCCAGCGAATTGTGGTGCGCAATGCCCAGCGTGATTTAGCGCTGCAAGAAGCGGCAGTAAGCCGAGAAGGGAAATTATCATGACAAATGATCTCCTTTTGTTAATCTTTAATGCTGACTTTTTGTTTAGTCTGATCCGCATCACGGCGCCGATCCTTTTCGCGGCGCTGGGTGCTGTTATCGCTGAAAAAGCTGGCGTGGTCAACATCGGTCTTGAGGGTATCATGATGATCTCGGCGCTGTTTGGCGTCATGTTCGCGTATTGGACGCAACTCTGGTGGGTTGGTGTGCTTGGCGCACTTGTGGTTGGGGTTTTGCTGGCTCTGATGATCGGTTTCTTTGCCTTTGAATTGAAAACGAACATCATTCTGGCTGGTATCGCCGTCAACATGTTGGGTGCTGGAGGGACGATCTTCCTGCTAAGCATGCTTACCGGCATGAAAGGGAACACCGGCGCGCTGGTTACGCGGGAACTGCTCATCCCTACGATCAATATCCCCCTGATCAAGTCCATACCGGTCTTAGGTCAAGTCCTTTCGGGGCACGCCGTGCTCACCTACCTGGCGTTCTTATTTGTTTGGTTGATGTGGGTGCTGCTTTATAAAACACCACTGGGTCTGAACATCCGCGCCGTTGGGGAAAACCCTGACGCCGCGACTTCAATTGGCGTCTCCGTACAAAAAATCCAATACATCGCGATTGCTCTTTCCGGGGCGATGGCGGGGTTGGGCGGCGCGTTTATGTCAATGTACTATTCTCAGGGCTGGAACTCAGGCATGGTTGCTGGGCGCGGCTTTATCGCCCTGGCTGCCACAGCAATGGGGCGCGGTGAACCGGTTGGGACGATGCTTTCATCCCTGTTGTTTGGTCTGGCCCAGGCGCTGCGCACCAAAGTTTCGGGGATTCAGGGTGTCTCGAGCTATTTGGTTTCGGTCATTCCTTACCTCGTGACCATTATTGGTCTTGTGGCTTATGCGATCAGTATCAAAAACAAACTTAAGAAACGCAGCCCGGCTTCAAAAGGTGCTTGATGATAGATAAGATGCCAATTATTCTTGACGGCGACCCCGGGCATGATGACGCCATAGCCTGGATGCTTGCCAAGGCTAGCAGCCAGCTTGAAATCCTGGCTTGCACGTCGGTCAGCGGCAATCAATCGATCGAGAAGACCAGTTACAATGCCCGGCGAGTGATGGCTTTGCTGGGCATTGACGCGCCGTTTGCCATGGGCAGGGCAAAACCCCTGCATGGTGAACCCATCCATGCCGGCAACATTCACGGCGAAACAGGGTTAGACGGTCCCGTCTTGCCAGAGCCGCGCGTGGAAGCGCAGCCGATCAGCGCGGTGGAACTGATGGCAAAAACGATTGCCGCTTCCGAAAGACCGGTAACCATCGTAGCCACGGGTCCGCTGACCAACGTCGGCGCGCTGCTGATTCTTTACCCTGAATTAAAACCCAAAATTGCCCGCATCTCGATCATGGGGGGCGGTTTGGCGCACGGCAACTGGACGCCGGCTGCTGAATTTAACATCCTCATTGACCCGGAAGCGGCAGATGTGGTTTTCAAATCTGGCGTGTCGCTGACCATGGCAGGGCTGGATGTTACCCTCAAGGCTCTCGTCTTTCCGGAAGATTTTGAGCGCATCCGCGCATTGGGCAACCCGGTTGCCACAGTTGTGGCGGAATGGCTGGACTTCTTTTATGGATTTCACCGCAGCATTGGCTACGCGGGGGCGCCTGTTCACGACGCGGTTGCGGTAGCGGCGCTCGTCCGCCCTGAAATTCTGACTGCGGCTGACTACTATGTGCAAATTGAAACATCCGGCGACTTTTGCCGTGGGGCTACGGTGGCAGATCATTTTGGCTTTAGCGGGCAGCAGCCCAACACCCACGCCCTAATAGACATCAATCGCGAAGGCTTCATTGACCTGCTGGTTGAAGCTGCCGCATGGTATGGAAAGGAGCAAGCATGAAACCAATCCCAGTGATTATTGACTGCGATCCGGGCGTGGATGATGCTATCGCCTTCCTGCTTGCCAAGCAGCTCCCAGAGCTCAACGTTCTCGCGATTTCTGTTGTGGCAGGCAATGTTAGCCTTGAGCGCACCACCTACAACGCGCTTGGTCTGGTGGAATTCCTCAATTGGGACATTCCGGTCTATCGCGGCGCTTCAGGACCCGTGTTTCGCAAACGGGTAGACGCGGCGGACGTGCACGGGTCGGACGGTATGGCAGGGATAGACCTGCCCCATACTCGCCGTGTGGTTCAGGATGTGACTTCCTGGGATGCCATCTACCAATATGCGCTGGAGTGGAAAGGTAAGCTGGAAATCATTGCCATTGGTCCGCTTACCAACCTGGCGATGGCATTTATGAAATATCCGGATCTGCCAAAGCTGATTAAGCGAATCGTGATCATGGGAGGTTCCACTCTCCTTGGGAACGCTTCGCCGGCAGCAGAGTTTAATATCTACGCTGACCCCGAGGCGGCTGACATCACCTTCTGTGCCGGTGTGCCTGTGCATATGTGCGGGTTGGACATGACCATGAAAGCTCTCATGACCCCCGAAGAACTCGACTCTGTTGCCGAAATGGGCAGTAAGGAGGCGGTCTTCTTCCATGACGTGGTGCAAGGAATTGTGGAATTTATGGGCAGGCTGGGCATTATTGGCATCAACATGCACGATCCCGCTGCTATGCTCTATGCCGCAGATGATTCGATCTTCAAAGCCTACCCCGCGGGCATTCGTGTTGAAACCAAAGGTGCGATTACCCACGGAAAAACCGTGACCGACCTGTTTAGCGACGCTAAATGGCAGAAGAATGGTTTTGTGGTTATGGATATCGACCGCGACGCCTTCGTGGAGAGGGTGTTCGAGTTGATGCGCAAGTATTGAAAACTGACCCCACAAATTTGAAATTCTCCAGCAGGTTCCAGCGCGGACCTGCTGGGAACAATTAAGAAAGGTGCTCCGAGATGGCTCAAAAAATCATTATCGATACAGATCCCGGCATTGACGATGCCATGGCAATTTTGGCGGCGCTGCATTCGCCGGATCTGGAGGTGCTTGGGTTGACCGCGGTGTTTGGCAACGCCGTTGTAGATACCTGCGCGCAGAACGCTTTGCGTCTGGTGGAGCTGGAAGGCAACGACCATATCCCCGTGGCGAAGGGCTGCGCGAAGCCGCTCGTCTTGCCGCTCGATTCAGTCGGCACGCTCGTGCATGGCAGAGATGGGTTCGGCAATACAAATTTGCCGGAGCCGTGTGGCAAGCTTGACCCGCGCCATGCCGCTCAATTCATTATCGATACCGTGCTTGCCCATCCCCACGAAGTCACCCTCATGCCGTTGGGGCCCTTAACCAACATTGCCCTGGCGTGCATCCTTGAGCCCAGGATAATCCCCCTTGTTAAAGAGGTGGTGCTGATGGGCGGCAGCGCCTTCGCGCTTGGGAACGTTTCGCCGGTTGCCGAAGCCAACATCTTCCACGATCCGCATGCCGCCGAGGTGGTCTTTGCCGCTCCCTGGAAAGTAACGATGATTGGGCTGGACGTGACGATGAAAATCGTCATGACCCCTGAATACCTTTCGCGGCTCTACGCGGCTGGGACGCCTGCGGTGAGGTTTTTGGAACATATCCAACCTTGTTATCAGGATTTTCACCACGCGATTCACGGCATGGGCGGCGCCATCCACACCCACGACCCTGCGGTGACCGCATACCTGTTGGCGCCGGAGCTGTTCTACTGCGAGCGGATGCCGGTTTATGTGGAGACTGCCGGGCACTGTTTTGGAAAAACTATTGCCGACAAGTACCACAAGATTTTCCCGAGCTTGAATCTGAACCAGGGGATCGGCGGTGAAGCAGGCGAGGTCCTGGTTGAGCGCCCCTCTACCACCATCGCGCTGAGGGCGGATGAGGCTGGGGTGCTAAATCTGCTGTTTGACCTGCTGACAAAGGCCTAAAGATTTTTTCGGGCGCAAACAAGGTGAATCGTCATTGCGACTGCTTGCGTACAGAGTAGGGAGCGAATGCGACCGTGGCAATCCACCTGTTGAGGAGGGGATCGCCGCGCTTCGCTCGCGATGACGGGTTGTGAGGATATTGTCATGCCGTGTTTTACGGGCACGGGCGCAAAAAAGCTCGCGATGACGGATTGTAGTCGTAGGTCAGGTTGCGGTTTTCAAGCTGACGTCACACATGTCAGAGGACGACACGATTTGTAGGTCAGGTTGCGGTTTTCAACCTGACGTCAAATATGTCAGCCAACAACCGATCTATTCATTTTTCAGTGTAATTGACAAATTGAATTCACATCTATTGCCGATTTAATAAAAACCCCTGTGCCTGCTAACGCTCGTTACGTCAGGTTGAACTGCGCAACCTGACCTACACCTCGTCTTCACTCGCTTGGTCCCACGGGGTTACTGCGTAATCAGGAGACCGGCGGGAACAAGGGCAGATCTTCTACACAATTACTTTTGACATGTAAACACTCACACAACGGATAAAAATCAATTTTCTCTTCAAGAAGCTAATACCGGCAACCTAATTGTCGATCTATCTAAAGTCGGTTTAGATATCGCCTCATAATCCATCACTATAGTAGGAAATTTATTGATAAAATTACCGCCGAGCCAGCCAAGGGGTGGTTGGGGTTTTTCCAAACGAAATCTCGTGTCTCAGATTGGTCCTGGCATTGCTTATGGAGATCAGCGAGGATTGGCAGATCGGAAAAAATTATTACGGCGGAAAGTAATT
>LUZV01000232.1:0-2887 GCA_001603765.1 Anaerolineales bacterium Chloro_02
TAACCCTGAACGCGGATGGCTCCTTTACTTATGTTCCATCAGCGTCTTTCGTTGGGCTGGACACTTTCACTTACAAAGCCAACGATGGCGCGCTTGATAGCAATATCGCTACTGTGACTATTGCAGTAACTTCTTATGTCAACACACCGCCTGTGGCTGTGGCTGATACCTATTGGACGGATGAAAACGTTGAGTTGGTTGTACCCGCGCCAGGTGTTTTGACAAACGACTATGATGTCGACGGTGACGTGCTTGCTGCTACGCTCAAAACCAACGTCTCAAATGGCATACTGGTGCTGAAGGGCGATGGCTCCTTTACCTATAAACCCAAAGCTGACTGGTGTGGTACGGATAGCTTCGTCTACACCCTGGTAAGCCATCCTGGAATTACCTCAGACGGCTGGACCGCGGACGCAACTGTAACGATTACCGTATATTGCGACGCGATCATCAGTTCCAATGATATTGATGGTCCGTTCTATGTTGGCAACCTGCAGGAATTCCACGTCCGGCTTCAGAATCCAGCGCCCGGGCACGTTTATGGTAGCCTGGCGGCATCGGTCTTTGTGGACAACATTAAAACGACGGATTACTCCAGCATTGAGTTAAAACACCCACTGACTGGCACATGGGTTCCCTTAACACCGGTTGTGGATGGCAATGGTTTGCGGCTTAATGTTGGCCCGATTAGCGCCATGCCGCTCACTTCCGGATTTGATCAAACCCTGACCTTCCGCATCAATTTCAATACACCCGGAAGCTATCCTGTGACAGGCACGCTTTATGACGGCGCGATTGACCCGGCAAAAACCATTGCTACTTATAGCGACACGATGCTCGTGGCAGGGTTGCTTGCTCAGGACTTCGGCTATATGAGCTTCAGTGGAGTGATGGGTGTCTCTGCCGGCTTTGGTAACGTCAACTTTGACCTTAGCCAAGCGACTCAAATCAAAGTAGAGCTCTTTACTGGCGCCGCGCCAACTTACCAATTGATGCAGACTAACACCGCGGTCAACCCAACTTTGATGGCAGGCTGGCCCCAATTCTCCTCGCCGTTTGACATCTTCGGCACCTTCAACTACGCTGCGGATGGCTACTGGAACAATGTCCGCGCCGCTGAGTATGGTCAGACAGCTATTCCTACCCGCGTGTTGGCAACCGTAAGCCTGCCCGGAGGCATTACTTTGACGGCTGAAAATACCATTCTGACAGGTGATCGCGGTTACATTGTCGACACTCTCGATGAAGAACTTGCTTCCGCTCCGGATTATGACTACACTCCACCTTATATTCCCGTTGGAGTTATCGACTTTGACATTGCTAGCAACACCTACACCGGCACATATACAGCCCCGCAGGTTCTGGCTGGCTATCCAATGAACGATTTGGCACGCTACCTGGGCGCGCTCTACCGACAGCCAGGTTCAACTATCACTTCCATCGTTTACGCTGGAAAAACCTATACCTGGGATGTAACTGGCACCCTGGCTGGCAGTAACTGGGAAGACAACACAGGAAAAACCCTGGTTTCCCAGGTAACCGATGACTTCCAGGCGGCGGTTGCGGCTGGCACGTGGGATCCGAATGCGGGCTGGGTGATGACCGTCCACGACGATTACTTACACAGTGCGACAGTGACCTTTAAGCTGGTCATATTGAACACATTAGATCCCGAAATTGCCTCAGCACCAACCTATGCCTATGTGCCGCCTTACACCTACGTTGGAAGCTATGCCTTTGAGGACGCGACCAACATTTACACTGTCACGTATAACGACACAACCTTCATCCCGGGCTCGATGAACGACCTGGCACGTTACCTTGGCGCTTTACATCGCCAGGCAGGCGCGACAGTCTTTACAATCGAGTATAAGGGCACCATCTATTCCTGGAACCCTGCGGAGCCAAACGTGGGTAGCAACTGGTACGCGGGCAGCACATCTCTCGTGAGTGTGATCACTGCCGAAGCGCTGGCTGGTCAGATTGATCCCGCTGTGGGCTTTACACTTAAGCTTTCGGATGCATTCCATACCGAAAATGTTACTTTCCGCTATATCATCAACGACACCACTGCACCAACAGTAATTTCGATTACCGCAAAGGGCGCAGCCGGGTTTGGTGATGTCATGGCGGTTGGGACGACCCTGACAGTTGATCAAGGTTACAAAGTTGATCATACCGAAATCGTCGTGAGCGAACCTGTTAAAGTTGCAGCCGGCACGGTCGTTACTCTGGCAGGGCAGCCTTATGGCACCATAACTGTCGACAGTACAGGCTTGATCTTGACCATTACGCCATATCCTGGCAATGAAATTGCTAACTTAGTTGGCAGCTTCGTCTTCTCAATTCCGTCTGGTTCAGTTACGGACCTGGCGGGGAACCCAATCGGAACTCTGAGCGTGACCCTTGTGGTCAACAATATTGCACCGGTAGCTGTGGCTGATGCTTATACCATCCTTGAAGATGCGGTTCTGACTGTTGCCGCGCCTGGCGTACTCGGAAATGATATAGACTACGATGTCCTGACGGCAATCCTGGTGAGCGGGCCTGCAAACGGCAGCCTGACTTTGAACGCCGACGGCAGCTTCGTCTACATGCCTGATTTGAACTGGCACGGTACGGACACCTTTACTTACAAAGCCAATGATGGCATGGCGGACAGCAACGTTGCCACAGTGACCATTACGGTTACACCGGTGAATGACGCGCCAGTGGCTCAGGATCAATCGGTAACGACTGCTGAGGATACTGCCAAAGCCATCACTTTGGTCGCGACAGACGTTGACGGCGACACCCTAACGTACACAGTTGTGGTTGGACCTGCTCACGGCACACTCAGCGGCACCGCTCCGAACCTGACCTACACTCCCGCGGCTGACTTCAACGG
>LUZV01000232.1:2906-3230 GCA_001603765.1 Anaerolineales bacterium Chloro_02
CCGGTGAATGACGCGCCAGTCGCCCAGGATCAATCGGTAACGACTGCTGAGGACACTGCCAAAGCCATCACCTTGGTCGCGACAGACGTTGACGGCGACGCCCTAACATACACAGTTGTGGTTGGACCTGCTCACGGCACACTCAGCGGCACCGCTCCGAACCTGACCTACACTCCCGCGGCTGACTTCAACGGCACAGACAGCTTCACCTTCAAAGCCAATGATGGCACGGTTGACAGCAATGTTGCCACAGTGACCATCACGGTGACACCGGTGAATGACGCGCCAGTCGCCCAGGATCAATCGGTAACGACTGCTGAGGAC
>LUZV01000233.1 GCA_001603765.1 Anaerolineales bacterium Chloro_02
TGTTTTGTTACCAATGCCAGGAAACCATGCGCAATCGTGGCTGCAACGCCCGCAAGGGGATGTGCGGCAAACCAGCGGATGTTTCCCGCTTGCAGGACCTGCTGATTTACCTGCTAAAAGGCATTTCTTTCTGGGGCACGCGGGGTAGGGGAATGGGCGTGCAGGATGATGAGACTGATCTTTTCGTAGCCCAGGCTTTATTTTCCACCATTACAAACGCAAATTTTGACGCGGAACGATTCGTTGAGTTAATCAAGAAAGCAATTGAGCTTCGCGACAATTTGCGCGCGCGCGCTCAGGCTCGCTGTAATGAGTTACATCATTCCAACTGCAGCGGCAGCGGTCCTGATTGGGCTGGTTGGCACCCTGAAAATTATGAGGTTGAGACCTTGCTAGCTAAAGCCCATACTGTCGGCGTGATGGATGATCCTGACCTGAACGAAGACATCCGTTCTCTGCGTGAATTGATCATATACGGTCTCAAGGGAATGGCTGCATATACCGATCATGCCTATCTGGTTGGTGGACGCGATGAGAGCGTTTTAGCATTCATGCAGGAAGCTCTTGAAGCTACCACCAATAACGATTTAGGCGTGAATGAGCTGATCGCCATGGTTCAAAAGACAGGTGAGTTTGGCGTGAAATCCATGGCTCTGTTGGATTCATCCAACACCTCGCGCTATGGTCACCCCGAACCAACCCAGGTCAACCTGGGCGTCCGCCCCGGACCCGGCATCCTCGTCAGTGGGCACGATCTGGTTGATCTTGAAGAGCTGTTAATTCAGACCGAAGGCACTGGCATCAACATTTACACCCACGGTGAAATGCTGCCCACCAATGCTTATCCCGAGTTAAAGAAATTCAAACATCTGGTCGGCAACTACGGCGGTTCGTGGTGGCACCAGGACGTGGAATTTGGCACCTTCAACGGCCCCATTCTGATGACCACAAACTGCATAGTCCCTCTTAAGGACAGTTACAAAGATCGCATTTTCACCACTGGCATGACAGGTTATCCGGGTGTTCCTCACATTGCGGACCGTCAACCTGGCGGGCATAAAGACTTTTCTGAGATTATTACCCTTGCCAAAACGCTTCCTGGTCCTCAGGAATTGGAATCCGGCACTATTCCGATCGGTTTCGCGCACAACACCGTCCTGAGTGTGGCGGACAAAGTGATCGAAGCTGTTAAAAGCGGCGCGATCAGCCGCTTTGTGGTGATGGGCGGATGTGATGGCCGCCATAAGACGCGTGAATACTATACCGACGTCGCTCTGGCGCTGCCGAAAGACACAGTTATCCTGACCGCTGGCTGCGCGAAGTATCGCTACAACAAGCTCGGTTTGGGTGAGATCGGCGGCATTCCCCGCGTCCTCGATGCGGGACAGTGCAACGATAGCTACTCTCTGGTGGTGATCGCTCAGGCGCTGGCAAAAGCCTTCGACTGCAGCGTCAACGATCTGCCGCTTTCCTTTGATATTGCCTGGTACGAACAGAAGGCTGTTATTGTCCTGTTGGCATTGCTTTCGCTGGGCGTGAAGAAAATCCGACTTGGACCCACACTGCCAGCGTTCCTCTCGCCAAATGTCGCGAATATCATTGTCGAAGCATTCGATCTTAAGCCGATCGACTCGGTTGAAGCGGATGTAGAAGCGATGATGGTTGGCGCGTAGATTAATATCAATAAGACCCACAGAAGAGGCACTGTCGTGCCTCTTCTGTTTTAAAGCAACTTCCCGTTATTCAACCAGGAAAACACTGTGGCAAAAGACATGTCTTCATAAGTAGTTATTCAGCCCGTCTGAACGCATCTCCTCCGCTTCTGATTCTTTACCTTGAAGGCATGAAAATCATCCACATTAACAGGGAGTGGAGGAGAAAGCAAACTAGTTATAATTACTTATGGGAATATTACTTCTCGATAGTTATAGGGGTTTTCCTCGGCATCAATTGGGGGTTAACCTTTCTGACTGGTACATGCCTTCTGCGCCACACATAGCTTACGATAACTATCAATTTTTCAGTTGGATCGATTGGTCTGCGTTCAATCGACAGAAATAGTCATAGGCTGCTCGCTCCAGATTCTCTGCGGCGTTCTCCATAGCATACTGAAGTGATTGACCATCAGGCATGGCTTGCACTAAATCTTTTACGCCCAGATTGAACATCCGCTCAGAACCAGGGCCTAAAGAGCCCGAAATAACACCAACTCGCGCTCCCGCCGCGCTGGCGCGCGCCGCCACGGCTGAGATGGCTTTTCCCATCGTGCTTTGGGCGTCTGTGCGCCCTTCTCCTGTCACAACCAGCTCCGCTCCGATCAAAATTTGATCAAAATTGATGGAATCGAGTACAAAATCAATACCCCGACGGATCTCTGCTCTCATAAACGCGACAAAGGGCAGCGCAAAGCCGCCAGCCGCGCCCATTCCCGGAACATCACGCAGTTGGATACCTGCTTCTTGCTCGATCCGCTCTGCCAAGTTTTCCAGACCGCGGTTCAACCGCGCAACCTGCTCCGGAGTTGCTCCTTTTTGCGGGCCAAAGACAGCCGCGGCGCCATTCGGTCCGCAGAGAGGATTAGTTACATCGGTCAGAAAAATAATCTTGCCGGTATAATTCAGCTCGCTCAATTTCCGCGAATCAATACTCTGAATTTGTTCCAAACCTTCGCCGCTGAGAACTACCTCTCCGTTTTCATTATGAAAACTTAACCCCAACGCTGCCGCAGCCCCGGTACCCCCATCAACGGTGGCGCTCCCACCTAATCCGACATAAATTGGGTTGGCATCATTTTTGATGGCATTCAAAATAACCAAACCGACACCATAAGTTGATGTTCGCATCGGGTTGCATTCATGAGCCTTCAGCAAAGTCAGCCCACCTGTGCCAGCCATCTCGATCAGAGCCGAGCCGTCCTTAAACACAGCATATCTCACTTGTTTTGGTCTGCCTAACGGATCCTCCGCCTCGACCCACCCCTCCACACCATTAAGCTGACCTAAAAGCGCGTCGATTAACCCATCTCCCCCATCCGAAATTGGCAGCCGCACGACTTCCGCTTCAGGAAAAATCAACTCAGCCTGCCTGGCAATAATCGCGCAGGCTTCAGGAGCGCTGAGTGAGCCTTTAAACGAGTCCGTAGCGATAACAATTTTCTTCATTTGCTGCCTATCTTATCACGCCTCTGTCGGCTTGGCTTGGTGTATTCGATTTGTCCGTTTTATCTGGAAGACTTTTTTAGGTTGACCCAACAAATTTGATATAATCACTATTGAGAATATTATTCTTGAAAGGATCAGTATGCCTGAAAGCAAAAAACCGTCCCTAACCCTCCTCAGCGAAGACCAACTCCACACCAAGGGAGACCTCCCCTCCCCTGCTTTGGCTTATCTCAACACGCTCAGCCCCGCCGGAATGCGCACGCAGGCAACCGCCCTGAACAACCTTGCCTACATCTTCTCGGATGGTAAAATCTCTGACGCGCTCGCGTTTCCATGGCATCATTTGCGCTATGAGCATACCAGCGGACTAAGCGCCCATATGGTTAATATTGGCTACGCGAAAGCGACCATCAATAAACACCTGGTCGCGCTGCGCCGCGTGCTCGAAGAGGCTTTCAGGTTGGGCCTTTTTGCTGACCACAACGATTACTTTCGTGCCGCTGGCGTCCGCTCCCTCCGGGTAGAGTCGCTCCCACGCGGGCGCTCATTGGCAATGACTGAATTGGAAGCTCTTGTTGCTGCCTGCCAGGCGGACCGTTCCAACCCCCATCTGGGGACGCGAGACACCGCGATTATCAGTCTGATGTATGCCTGTGGTTTGCGCCGTCAGGAAACTGTCGACCTTAACCTGGCGGACCTCGACCTTGAAAACCAAAAGGTGCGCATCCTCGGTAAAGGCAGCAAACAGCGTTTTGTCTATCTCTCCGCGGAAGCAATCCCAGCTATCACGGCTTGGCTTCAAATTCGCGGCAGGCAGCTTGGACCGCTGTTTACACGCGTTAGCAAAGGCGGCAAAGTCAGCCTGAAGCGGCTTTCGGCGCAAGCTGTGTACTACATTCTGAAAAGCCGTCAGCGCGAGGCTGGTGTGGCTTCCTTTAGCCCGCACGATTTGCGCCGAACAACTATTACAGACCTGCTTGAAGCTGATATTGATGTATTGACCGTTTCCGCGATCGCCGGGCATGCCAGCGCTGATACTACCCGCCGATACGACAAACGCCCAGAGGACACAAAACGCGCTGCAGCCGAAAAACTGCGCTCCCCCTTTAGGTCATCTGACGAGTTAACCCCGCCTCCAACTAATGCAGATGATCAGGATTAATCAAACAATTTACTGATATCGTCGCCGATAGATCGAAAAGCTTCTTTCACATCCTCGCCAAATTGTTTCACCTTTGGGTCATTCTTGCCTTCGCGGTAAGCCTCGTGCAGAGCGTCGCGGATTTGATCAAGCCCCGCAACGACTTCCTTTTTCGCCTTATCTTTCCAATCGGGTTGGGGTTCAGGGTCCAAACCTGCTCGCTTTCTTTCCAGCTCCTTGCTGGTTTCATCCCGCAGGATATCATCACAATCGTTAACTAGTGGATCGGGGTAATCCTGCGAAACACAATCCGGGCCTGCGCCGCGCCTGGAATCTAACGACTCTTTTTCACCGTCGTTAGCTGTAGTTTTATCGTTTTTTGGTTGATCGCTCATTAGTTCTCCTTTTCCATACGACGTATGTCAAGCAAAGTCTTCACTTAAGAGGTAGGTTAATAGAGCAAATCCAACAAACCCGCCGTCGTCAGATTTGCAAAATAGTCGCTCACCTTCACATCATTCAGCCGTTCCAAGATCGCCGATGATTCATAGTAGCAATCCGCCAGAGTTTCTTCCAGTTCTGAGATATCCCTCTGACCAAAAAAGTCGCCGTAGAACTTAACCTGTTTGATAATCCCGCCGCGGCTTACATCCAGCCATGCCTCAATGGTTCCTCCGCCGTAGCGGATCTCCCTTTGAATATCGAAAGCCGGAGATTTGCCAAAGTTCCAGTCCCAGGTCTGATACCTCTCTTTTGAAAGTTGGTGGATATTCTCCCAGTCAGTTTCACTCAGGACGTATTCTTCCAGCGGCTGCTCGCTGTGCACACCGTCAATAATCATCTGGCGGAAAGTCATGATATCCGGGTGGTCCTCTGGCAGGTATTCTGTAATATTCGCGACCCTTGAGCGAACCGATTTAATCCCTTTGGACTCGATTTTTGCCTGCTTCACCCGCAAAGCGTCGCCAATCACCGAGAGGTCCGTATTCCAAAGCAGCGTGCCGTGGCTGACCATGCGAGCGCCAGAAACATATTGCGCGTTGCCGGATATCTTTTTCCCGTCAACCAAAATGTCATTTCTGCCCGAAAGTTCAGCGGGCACGCCCATTTTCATCAAAACTTTGATCACCGGTTGGGTGAACTTCCGGAAATTATGGAAGTTCCCCGGCGAATTGGGCACGATAAACGAAAAACAGAGGTTGCCAAAGTCATGGTAAACCGCGCCGCCGCCAGAAAGCCGCCTTACCACGATGATATCGTGTTCTTTCACGTAATCGACATTGATTTCCTGGATGGTGTTTTGATTGCGTCCGACGATAATTGAAGGCTGATTGATATAGAAAAGTAATATCTCCTCTTTTGGGGCAATATTCTTTATGAGATATTCTTCAATTGCCAGATTAATCCGGGGGTCTTTGTTGGGTTCATTCTCGACAAACAGCATGGCAGCTCCTGAAACTTCTTCAGAAAATTATACTTATTGGATTTTTCAATTTCCACCCCCAGTATAGACATTGCGGAAAAATAAAACACCCCCAGACGGAAACAATTGTTCAGCCTGGGGGTGCAT
>LUZV01000234.1 GCA_001603765.1 Anaerolineales bacterium Chloro_02
GTTACCATCGATGATGTGGATGTGCGCGATATTGACCTGGCTCAACTGCACCAATCCGTGAGTATGGTCTTGCAGGACGTTTTTCTGTTCCACGGCACCATCCGTGAAAACATTTTGTTTGGCAGACCCAACGCGACAGAAGAAGAAATGATCCGCGCGGCACGCATAGCCAACGCAGCCGAGTTTATCGAACGCCTTCCCAATGGATATGACACCCTGATTGGCGAGCGAGGCGTCAAACTTTCAGGCGGGCAGAAACAGCGCCTCTCCATCGCCCGCGCCGTGCTTAAAGACAGCCCGATCTTAATCCTGGACGAAGCGACCTCATCCGTGGATACCGAAACGGAGGTGCTCATCCAGCAAGCGCTGGAGCGCCTGATTAAAGGACGCACCACCATTATCATCGCCCATCGGCTTTCAACCGTGCGCAATGCCGATAAAATTGTGGCGCTCGAAGGAACCGGGATTGTGGAAGTTGGAACACACGCTGAGCTGCTGGAAAACGATGGGCTCTATCACAAACTTTACACCGCCCAACAACAGTTGTACTGATGTTTCAGCCCTAAAAGGGGCTTAGGTTAACGGGAAAGCAGTCTCAGGGTTTTGCTCAACGATAATCGGTCTCACCTGACCCGCGCTGAGGTTAATTAACTGTTCCGTGAAAGACTGTACCCATTCGTCTTTCAGCCGAACCGTAACCGTCACATCCGCCTGAAAATCCGTTTCGACCACCTGGCTTTCGTGGGCTTCCATCAGCCTGAGCGTTTGGTCGTACAAACGATACGGTGTAACAAACATCAGCGTCGTTGTTGGCAGCAGAACCGCCGACTTAACGAACTTGAGCGCCTCTCGCACCGCGTCGCCATATGCTCTCACCAAGCCGCCTGTCCCCAGTTTGGTGCCGCCGAAGTAGCGCGTCACCACCACCGAGACATTCCCAAGCCCACTGCCCTGCAGCACCGCCAGCGCTGGTCTGCCGGCTGTGCCGGATGGCTCACCGTCATCGCTGCAATGCGTTATGAGGCTATTGCCGTGACCAATGACAAAAGCCGGCACATGATGTGAAGCTGTGGGATGAGCTTGACGCACCCTCGCGAGGTGCGCTCGAGCCTGTTCCACGCTTTCAGCCGCCTCCAGATCGGTAATGAAGCGCGAGTTGACCACCAGAATCTCGGTATGAACTGGTTCGAGCGGTATCAGGCGTTGTGGAATTGGCTCAGTCATCGCGATCAGCACTATAATAGTCTGATTATAGCCGGTCAGAGAGGTTATCTATGAATGAAACTGTACTGCTCATAGCGATTCCATTAAATTTCATCAACTTTCTGCTTTTTGGCTATGACAAAAGCCAGGCAAAAATCGGCGGCTGGAGGATTCCCGAGAAAGTGCTGCTCGGGCTAAGTCTTTGCGGCGGTGGAGTTGGCGGATTGGCAGGGATGATGACCTTCAGGCATAAAACACATAAAAATTATTTCTGGGCGGCTGAGATCGTTGGGATCGCGGTCCTGTTGTATCTCCTTTTCAGGTAGATAAATCGCTACACTTTTCTACCAAACCGCAGTTTGTATGCTATATTTAAACAATTCGTTTTGCGTTCTGTCCTAAACGAGGAAGGTTGATTGTGGCTGATATTCAGAACATATCAGAGATTCGTCCGCTGATTACGAATGAGTTTTCAGTGGGCGCCTTCGTGCCTCGTACTGAAGCTATTCAGCGCGCTTACGCCTGGGGGCAGCAGGTGCATGCCGGGCAGATTCGCCTTTCGGGCGAACCCTATTTTGAGACCCACTGCGCCTGGGTTGCCGCCTTCGTAGACAAACTGGTGCAAAAAGAATCCTGGACTATCGCCGCCCTGCTTCATGATACCGTTGAAGACCAGGGCGAAACTTTTGATGAGATCAAAGCGCTTTTTCCGGGAGGGTTGGGCGAAGAAGTCGCGCATATTATCGACGGACTGACCAAGATGAGCAACCCGCGCGATGGCTCCACGCGCGAGATCGAAACCCTGCGGAAGATCGCCATGTTCCGCGATCCGGCGGTTTTTGTGGTGAAGCTGGCAGATAAGAGCCATAACATGATGACTCTTCACTACCAATCTCCCGGCAAACAGTGGCAAAAAGCCACCGAGGCGATCCGCGCTTACGGCAAACTGGCAGGCATCTTAAACTGCTACCGCTGGCGGCGCTGGATTGAAGACATGGCATTCCCTTACGCCGAACCTGCCTCCTTTAACAAAGTCAAACAAAAAATTGACGCCGATCCCCGCCTTAACATCAATTTCATCCGCTACTACCTCAATGAACTCGGTCATTTAATGGACGCTGAAGGTGTTGAGGGTTCCGTCCGCTTTACCGTTAATGGTTACTGGCAGGCGTGGGATAAGCTTCAGCGGATGGCACGCAGCCACCGCACCTCACTGGACGATTTTTCAGCGGTTAACGACATCGTGAGCTTCAGAATGTTAGTGCGAAAGGACGACGAAACCGCCTGTTACCGACTGCTCTCAAGGGTCAACCGCTACTTTAACCGCAATCTTGACCAGGATCGTTTTGACGACTATATCGCCTCACC
>LUZV01000235.1 GCA_001603765.1 Anaerolineales bacterium Chloro_02
TGGCGATAAAGTTCACGAAATCGTTCAAGCGAGCTTTGAGTGGTTCCATGGTCGGTGTCACGTCCTTTTTCATGCCAGGCTTTGAGAATAGCCTGCACGTATTTCCAGTTCCTGATGTTGCGGGTAACCGCTTCCTGCATAGCTTCACGCAGCCAGTCTTCGGGATAGGCGGTCGCGTCCGCTTTGAGCATCTCGGCGACCATCGGCGTCAGAGGACCGATGTTTTGTTCGTAGAGGGTGAAGATATTGGGCTTGTCGGAGCTGGGCAGAGGGTTGGCGGCTTTGATCTCATCCACAGAGAGGCTGCCGTTCCGGAGTGCTTCAAAGCGGCGTTTGCCTTCCGGGGTGGAAGGGAAGAGCCAAACTGGTTGAGGCAGGGTTTGGGCACCCTCGGGGAAAGGCAGCAGCAGCTGCTCTTCAAGCAGTTCAGCCAGCGCTTGCTGCCAGCGAGACTGATCATCCCCGGGCATATGGTCGAGAACGATAAACAGCTCAGCCATGTCTGGCAGGGTTTCTTGTTGGCTCAACAGCTCAAAATAACCCAAAAGCAGCAAAATGGCGTCTGAGCTGAGCCCATTACAGCGCGCGATGAAGCTTGCCGGCAAGTTGATTTTCACAAAGTTTTCAGAAAAAGCGCTGCTCAATGGCTGCTTTGTCCCTTCAGTTAATCCACTAAGACTTTGTCGCTAAACATTGCAAGTTTTTCGACAAAGACCAGTTCAATCCCGCTATGGGTTGGACCGTTGCGGTGTTTGGCAACGATCAGTTTGGCGATATTGTGCAGCGGGCTGTCTTCTTTCATCTGCTCAGGGCGGTTGATGAAGAGCACAATGTCGGCATCCTGTTCCAATGAGCCGGATTCGCGCAAATCGGAGAGGACGGGCGTTTTATCCTGCCGTTGTTCCACCGCGCGCGAAAGCTGCGCGGCTGCCATCACAGGGACGTTGAGGTCGCGCGCTAAAACCTTCAGGTAGCGAGAGATATAGGAGACTTCCTGCACGCGGTTTTCCGCGCGGGTATCGCCAGACATCAGCTGCAGGTAATCCACAATCACCAGATCAAGCCCGATTTCCATTTGCATGCGGCGGCATTTGGTGCGCATCTGAAGCGGCGTGATCGCGGGTGTATCGTCAATGAAAATGCGCGATTCCGAAAGCACACCCAGTGAATGAACCACATTCTGGGCTTCGGAATCGCTGAGTTTGGCGGAGCGGAGCTTCTGCGAATCGATGCTTGTATCCTGGGCGACCATGCGCTGGATGAGCTGCTCGGCTGACATTTCGAGCGTGAAAAAGGCAACATTGCGTTTGAGTGCCAGGCCGACGTGCTTGGCAACGCCGATCATAAAGCCCGTTTTGCCCATCCCGGGGCGACCTGCCACGATGATCAGGTCCGAACGCTGCAGACCGTCGAGAGCTCTATCAACCGATTTAAGACCGGTTTCGAGCCCGGTTGTTCCTTCAGCTCCGGCGTTGAGCAGCAGGCGTTCAAGATATTCGGATGCTCCTTGGGAAATTGGCACCAGGTCGCGTTTGTAGCGCTCCTGGCTGACGCCAAAAATCGCCTTTTCGGCATCGGAAATGACATTGTCCACAACTGTGTCTTTGCGGTAAGCCAGTTTGGCGATGTCGTTGGCGGCGCTCACCAGGCGCCGGCGGACAGCGAGCGCGCTGATATTGCGGGCATAGGATTCGGCATGTTGAGAAGACGGCACGCGGTTGGTAAGCGAAATAAGGTAGTCTAACCCGCCAACATCCTCAAAATGCCCGCTCGATTCGAGCGCCTCTTTTACTGTCAGGACGTCAAAATCGCTGTCGGATTTGAAAAGCTCAGCGAACGCTTCCCAAATCCAGCGGTTGCGGTGGAGGTAGAAATCCTCCGCGTTGACCAGAGGCGCGGCGTCAACATAGGCATCAGGCGTAATCAGAACAGACCCAATCAGAGCTTCTTCCATGTCCCGGTCGAAGAGCTGAGTGGTATCGGCGCTGGCTGGCGCGGCGTAAAAATCAGGTTGATCGCTCACAATGCCACCTCTTTATTGGTCGGGATCATCTTCCGAAGGGTTGTCGTCGGGTTTCTCGTCGTCGGAATTATCTTTGCCGAGCTGACCGAGAAAATCCTCAAAAATGTCAAGATCAGCATCCAAATCCGGCGTTTCCGTCTCTTCAATTTCAGTAAGCGGCAAGACGTCTTCGGGGGAGATGCCAACTTCCGTGAGGATGTCTTCATTTACAAAGATCGGAATTTTTGCGCGGATGGCAAGCGCGATCCCATCAGAGGGTCGGCAATCCACAATTTTGCGGACGCCGTTTTGCTCGAGTACCAGGTTAGCGAAAAAAGTATCATTTTGGAGATTAATGATCTCGCAGCTTTCAAGGTTGATATCAAGTGCTTTTAAAACTGAAAGCAGCAGATCGTGCGTCAGAGGTCGGGCTAACACCACGCCCTGAAGCGCGATTGTGATGGAATCTGTTTCGGGCACTCCCATCCAAATCGGGAGATAGCGTTCGGTATTCTTTTCTTTGAGCACCGTGATACGATCTTGGTTTGTGAGGCTGACACGGATGCTATCGATAATGCACTCGACCATTCTTCCCATAATTCACCCATTCTATCTGTTTCTGTTGCGATGTAAGATTGATTCTAACATGTAAGTCTAATGAATCAACTTAGCGAACCTTAAAACATTGAGGAAAAAAGTTCCCCAAAAATCCAAATTTTCCTGTACAATCGACTATAATAAGATCCTAAGGGCAGGTTGCAGCAGAGAACACAGCTTTGGGGTTTTTTGTAGTGTCGTTGTTGATTGGAAGAGGCTTGCGTTGCAGACAGCAGAAACAATACAAGTATTATTAGTTGAAGGCAAACGGAAATTGTCTGTCTGTTTTGCGTCTGACCTTGAAAAAAAGGGCTATCAGCTAATGGTGGTGGATAGCGGCAGCAAAGGCTTGGAAGCGCTTAAGCGTTTCTCGCCTGACGCGATCATAATCAATGCCGCGTCACTGCGCACGAATGGTCTGCGGCTGGTGAATTGGTTCCACAATAGTGTCCCGAATATCCCCATTTGCCTGATCGTGGCGGAAGATGAGCCGACTGTGGAAGCCGAAGACGTTACCTTCTTCCTGAGGCTGCCTTTTACGGTACAGAAACTGGCAAATCGCCTCCGAACTCTTGAGAAAAACTCACATAAAAGCATTATCGTGCGGGGAGAACTAACGCTCAATTCCGACAGCCGGGTTGCCGTCTTCAGAAACAAAGAGATCCATCTGACGCCGCGCATGACCATCCTCTTAGAGAAGATGATGGAAAAACCTGGGGAGATCCTCACCAGGGAAGCACTGTTCAAGTCGGTTTGGGATACCGATTATGTTGAAGACACGCGCACGCTGGATGTACACATCAGCTGGCTGCGCCAGGCGCTGGAAGATGATCCGCGCCACCCGGAATTGATTAAAACCATTCGCGGCAAAGGTTATCTGCTAAAAGTTTGATGCGCTTAGGCATGACGAGCAGTCACTGTAAATCCCAAAATTGAATTAATTGATCACTATACCCTGTTTCGAGGGCACATACAGTTGTGTTCCAGATGACGAATCTCTTTTTTTGTAGGGAACGCGGCTTGTACCGTTCCACTTCACACCCCGAACGGCGCAAGGCCGTTCCCTACGGCAAATGAGCAACTTGGTCTTGTTGAAATTTAACAAGAAAACACCTCTGTGAAGCACACAGAGGTGTTTTTGGTTCGTCAATTCTTAATGAATAAATCCGTAAACCAATGCCAACAACACACCGCCAGCGATCACGCTGCCCAACTGCCCGGCGGTATTAGATCCCATGGCATGCATCAGGATGAAGTTGGAGGGGTCTTCCTCAAGCGCCATCTTCGCGCTCAATCTGCCAGCCATCGGAAACGCTGAAATGCCGCAAGCACCAACCAGGGGGTTGACCTTGCCGCGGGTGATAACTGCCATCAGCTTGCCAAATAATAAGCCGGCAATGGTATCGACAATGAACGCCAGCATACCGAGCGCCAAAATCTTAAGCGTGCTGAGATTCAGAAAGTTCTGCCCGGTCATGGTGGACCCGATCGCAAGCCCCAGGAAGAGGGTCGCGATATTGATCAGCTCGTTCTGCGACATTTTGCTCAGGCGGTCCACTACCAGCGCTTCTCGCAGCAGGTTGCCGAGCATCAGCGCTGCCATCAGCGGGGCGGCATCCGGCGCGACCAGCGCAACCAACAAGGTTACGATGATGGGGAAGAGCACCAGCGTGAGGCGCGAAACCGGCTTTGGGGAATATTCCATGCGGATCAGGCGTTCTTTACGGGTGGTCATCAGCTTCATGATGGGAGGCTGGATGATCGGGATCAGGCTCATATAGGAATAAGCCGCCACGGCAATGGGCGCGATCAGGTTAGGCGCCAGGCGTTCGCCAACAAAGATCGCCGTTGGTCCGTCGATTGCCCCGATGGAGCCGATCGCCGCTGCTTCTTTTAGCGGGAAACCCAGAACGATTGCCAGAAGGAGCGTGAAGTAGATGCCAAACTGCCCCGCCGCGCCGAGTAGCACCAGGCTGGGCTGCGAAAGCAGCGGGCTGAAGTCGATCATCGCGCCAACGCCAATGAAAATCAGCAGCGGGAAAAGCTCGGTTTTAATACCGGCATCATAAATAACCTTCATAAAACCGATTTCGTTGGACATGCCGAGGTTTGCCAAAAGGCAGCCAAACCCAATCGGCAGCAGCAGCACCGGCTCGTATTCCTTCCAGATTGCCAGGTAGATCAGCACCAGCGACACCAGGATCATGATGGCGTTCAGGTACGTGAAGCTGACGAAGCCTTTGGAAAGTTCTGTGAAGAGTTGGGTAAAGTCCATACCGGCTCCTATGCCTCAAACGTGAAGAGGGGCTGGTTGTGCTTCACCGAATCGCCCGCGCTGACGTTTACCCGCGCGATGACGCCATCGCGGTCGGAACGAATCGCGTTTTTCATTTTCATCGCTTCCAATGTGCAAACCTGCTGCCCAACCTTCACCGACTGACCGGCTTCCACGTCGATCGCCACGATCACCCCGGGCAAAGGAGCGTTCAGCGTCAGACCGCTGGCGGATGCCGCAGGCGCGGCTGGAGCAGGCGCGGATGCAGCCACAACCTGAGGAGCGGCTGGTCTTACCGCGGCGCCTTGCGCTTCGGGGTAGACCTGGTAGAGTTTGCCGTCGACCTCTGCCTGGACAGGGTTGCTGTGGATGTCTTTAATGGTGACGTTATAAATTTTTCCTTCAATTTCGACTTTGATAATCATGCGCTTCGTCCTCTGTTAGACTGTCGCGCGATCTGCTGCGCGCGACCTGCGGCGAGCCAGGTGCTGCCGGTTTGGATGGATTGGGTGTCGGTCACAAAAGCGGGTTTTGGAGCGGCACTCAGTGCGTAAGCCACGGCTATCGCGGCGGCGAGCTCAGAGGCATCGCCAGCGGCGGTTTCGAGTATGGGTTCGGTGGAGAGGAGCTCAGCTTCTTCAGCTTCTTCTTCCTCCGAATTGTTCGTGATCCTGACGAGGAGCGCCATAATGCCCCAGAGCAGGATGATCATCGCGAACACGATGCCCATGCCGATGGCCGTAATCAATAAGCCTTGCTTCAGAATTTCTAACATATCCTGCCCCCTTAAACCGGCATGTTGCCGTGCTTGCGCGGCGGGTTTGTTTCAACCTTGTTTTGCAGCGCGGCGAGCGCTTCGATCAGCTTTTGGCGGGTTTCAGCAGGTTCGATGACCTCATCGATATAGCCGGCTTTAGCCGCGGCGTATGGGTTGAGGTATGCTTCCTGATACTCCTGGGTGAGGCGCGCGCGCTCGGCTTCGGGGTCATCGGCGGCTTTGATCTGCCTGCCGTAAAGGATATTGGCAGCGCCTTCAGCGCCCATCACGGCGATCTCAGCGGAAGGCCAGGCGTAGGTGATATCGGTGCCGAGGTATTTGCTGCTCATGACCACATACGCGCCGCCGTAAGCTTTGCGCGTGACGACGCTCACCTTGGGCACAGTCGATTCGGCGTAGGCGTAGAGCACTTTTGCGCCGTGGCGGATGATGCCGCCGTATTCCTGCGCCACACCCGGCAAAAAGCCCGGAGAGTCCACAAAAGTTACAATCGGGAGGTTGAACGCGTCGCAAAGGCGCACGGTGCGGGCGATTTTATCAGCAGAGTTGATGTCCATCACGCCAGCCATCATCATCGGTTCCTGTGAGATCACGCCCACAGGGCGTCCGCCGAGGCGCGCGAAGCCGACAATGGCATTGGGCGCGTAGCCAGCCTGCAGCTCGAGGAAGGAACCCTGATCCATAATCGCCTCAATCGCGGCGCGCATGCTGTAGGGCACGCTGGGGTCTTCGGGCACGAGCTCGTTGAGCTCATTGGCGCGGCGGGTAAGGGCGTCTTGCGAGGCATGCACAGGGGGCATATCCACATTGTTGGAAGGCAGGTACGAAAGCGACTGGCGCGCCAGGGCGATCGCGTCTTGCTCGGTGGCGCCGACCATGTGGCAATTGCCGCTGGTGGTCAGATGCACGTCCGCGCCGCCGAGGGTTTCGGAATCCACTTCTTCGCCGGTGACGGTCTTGATGACAGCCGGGCCGGTGAGGAACATGTAAGACTTGCCCTTGACCATGATGATCAGGTCTGTGACAGCGGGCGAGTAGGAGGCGCCGCCAGCGCAGGGTCCCATGATCAGGCTGATTTGGGGCACCACGCCAGAGTAGATGGCATTGCGGCGGAAGATCTCAGCATAGCCGCCGAGGCTGCGCACACCTTCCTGGATGCGCGCGCCGCCAGAATCGATCATGCCGATGATGGGCGAACCGGTCTTGACGGCAAGGTCCATCACGCGGCAAATCTTCTGGGCGTGCACTTCGCCGAGCGCGCCGCCCTGAACGGTGAAATCCTGGGCGTAGACGTAGACGGTGCGGCCTTCAACCAGACCATAACCGGTAACAACGCCGTCGCCGAGGGTGGCATCGCCCTCAGCGGGGTCACGCTGGCTGGTGAGGGCGCCGATCTCGCGGAAGGTGCCGGGGTCGAGCAGCAGCTCAATGCGTTCGCGGGCGGTCAGGCTGCCCTTGGCGTGCTGGCGGTCGATGCGCTCTTGCCCGCCGCCGAGTTTGGAAGCTTTCTGCAGGCTTTTCAGCTTCTGAATACGGGAATTCGTCTCTGTCATTGACTCTCCTTAATGATTCAAATTTTCTCCCGTTCGGGAGGTGGATCAGATTGAGATATTGTAACATCAGAATGGGTTATGGCGAGATAAATCCCCGAGAGATGATAAGGGAAGCGTGGGGTTGGGCAGTAAGTTTGAGGAGTTGCGCTAAGGTGAGACTGAAGGTGAAAAACCTTTGGGATTCCCTTGGTTTATGCTGACGAACAAGGCGTGTCTGAAGATGGCAGATCTTTGGGCTTCTCATGGAGAGAAGGCTGAGGCCATTGCCGTCATCGCGAGCGCATGTCCCGTCATCGCGAGCGCATGTCCCGTCATCGCGAGCGAAGCGAAGCGATCTCCCAAGTTGGTTGAGCGGTAGATTGCTTCAGTCGTTATTACTCCTTCGTAATGACGAATTAACGCCCGTCATCGCGAGCGAAGCGATATCAGGTGTTTAATTTTTTTGGATCGTTTTTTCTGTTAATGGTCCTTGACCAATAAAAAACATAGCCCTCTCCTTGGAGAGGGTCGGCGCAGCCGGGGTGAGTTTCTTTACCCTACATCCGTATCCCTCATCCGCCCTGCGGGCACCTTCCCCAAAGGGGAAGGCTGAGGGTTTTCCCGTCATCGCGAGCGCAGCGCGGCGAACTCTGGTCTTGAATATTTTTGGATCGTTTTTTCTGTTAATGGTCCTTGACCAATAAAAAACATAGCCCTCTCCTTGGAGAGGGTCGGCGCAGCCGGGGTGAGGTTCTTTAACCTACATCCGTATCCCTCATCCGCCCTGCGGGCACCTTCCCCAAAGGGGAAGGCTGAGGGTTTTCTCGCTATCGCGAGCGGAGCGCGGCGATCTACCGTTTGGTTAAAACCGTTATCCTTCATCCTTTGGGGTGAAAGTTTGTTTTGCCCATAACAACTCGCAAGACGAGGCGGCAAGTGGACCGCCTCGCTATATTGTGCTTGTCCGTGTTTGCCTGTGTTACTGTCAATTATTCAGACCGAAGCGCCTGCGCAGTTCTTCAATTTTACTTTTGAGCTCTTCTATCAGCGCCTCATCGCTGATCACTTTCATTAAGTTTTGTAGTCCATCAACAAATTCGAGCGCGATCTCCTGAGAGCCTGGGAATTGCCGGTAAAGCTCTTCAATCCGAGCCACGCTGAGGCTCACTTCCCGCGCTGTTTCCTGTTCTACCGTCAGATTGACCAGCCCCTTGGCAAATTCGAGCGCGATCTCCTGGGAGGCTGGGAATTGCCGGTAAAGCTCTTCAATGCGGTCCACGCTGCATGCCCTTTCCTGCGCTGTTTCCTGTCTGTTTGTCAGGCTGACCAGCCCCCTGGCAAACGCCTCCGCTATCTCCTGGGTGGCTGGGAATTGCCGGTAAAGCTCTTCAATCCGAGCCACGCTGAGGCTTACTTCTTGCGCTGTTTCTTGTCTGATTGTCAGTCTGATTGTCAGATTGACCAGCCCCCTGGCAAGCCTGAGCGCGATCTCCTGAGAGGCTGGGAATTGCCGGTAAAGCTCTTTAATGCGGTCCACACTGAGGCTCACTTCC
>LUZV01000236.1 GCA_001603765.1 Anaerolineales bacterium Chloro_02
ATTTTCTGAATTGTGCGTCGGGCATATTCGTTAAATTCACTCCATATTGGATTCTGACCTATTTGCTTCTCTTCGACATTGAGATAATGGACTAAATTCGGAGAGGTGATTCCATACTTGGTTGAACAGATGGAAAGTAGTTCATAGTAGAGATCAAAAGCAGTTTTGAAGAGAGTCTTATTAAGTGCATATTCAGATTCTAATCCATCTCTCTCTTTTGTTGGCTTGAATGAACGACTATTCATGGTAAAAGGGATATTTATGTAGTCTGATGTTTCCACCAATGGCAAACTTACAAACAGTTTTGGTATGTTCTGGAGATTTATGACTTGTCCATCTACTACCAAAAAAGCGATCTGTACGGAAGATTCCTGGTCGGATGCCATAAAGACAGTTTTATCGTTGGCCTGGAACACGTAAACACCTGAAGCGTCTGACTGAAAAACTTTGATGCATTCTTTTCCGTTTACAGATATGCAGTTCAAGTTATTGTATACAAGGACAAAGGGAAGAGTCGTATCAAGTTCTTTGATCCCAATACTTACAGCATCGGCTGCCAGTCCCTCGGAGTACGAATAACTATATTCAGTCCACAAATCCCCATCGTCTGGCTCAACAGACTTTGCTTCATTGAGTTGGGAAAAGCAGCTCTCAATTCCATCCGATATCTGCGCAGGGTCATCACTTTCTCTATCAACAGCCATTTTGAACTGATGGACAGAGCCGTCATGCTGCCTGATAATGTATCCTCGAACAGCAACTGATCTGCTGACTATATGGCTGACCAGGAATCCTGTTCCGAACCTTCCAATGTAGTCAGACTCCGCAGAAAATGGCTTTGTTGAACCTCCATAGACTACTGCGCTGATTTCCTCCGGAGTAAAAGGGCCGCCATTGTGTCTAAACAAAAACATTCCTTCACCGTATTCGATCTCAATTCGCAAGAAGGGATTTGACCTTGCAGTGGCGGCATCGATTGCGTTTTGGATCAACTCAAAAATCCATCTTCGCTTGGCAGTTTTCTGTCTATTGCCTCTCCATTCTCCAATTCCAGTCAAGATGTCAGTAACTGCCTTGTTTGTAACGTGAGCCATAGCTGCTGATTTTACTTCGTCGCCAATTCTCATATCCCCTCCTGGGACAGGCAAAGCATCGCATCAATATCGGGATCTTGCGTAAAGTCGCATAGATCGGACTGCAATTCAAGTAGCAGGGCAGAGAGATGGTAAAAAGTGCGAAAAATAGCGCTTACTCTCTGGTTGCCGGGATCGTACAGAAAAATCGTGTGCGTTTCAGTCTTGTCAAGTTCTCATTTAGAATGCCAACCTACACGTTCACCGATTCGTCCATTCTGCAGCGACACTTGGGGATATGCCCATGGCCCATCCCTGTGAGAGTTATGAGCAATAATATCAATCCGGGTATGGTAAACTTAAGTACAATCGAATTACATCGTATTTGGAAACCCGATTAGAACATCTCGACAAAATGGCTGTGCTTTTCACATGCCGTGTACTTTTGCTAATCTTTAATGTTGCGGATATCCTTTTTCAGGGATCAAGAAGTCAGGGTGACTCTCCTTACCCTTGAACTTCCGAAAACCCAAAAGCTTGCCACGTCCAGACCATCCATCAACAAAATCAAAGCCGGATGCGGGTTTCGCTTCCAACGAAAAGGGACGCCGCTTTATCGTTCCCATCGAAGATTATCCGGTTTATAAAAAACGGCGGGCAATAAAGAAAACCGTGCCCATGTTTGTCCGGCTGTTCCCGCGCCGGCTCGAAGTCCCTCGTCACGACCGCCTCAAGAAGGTGCAACCATGATTCGTCCGTTTAGCGGGATTGATTTGCATGTGCTTCGTCGCATGATTTGCGAAACCATCGATGTTTCCTATTCGGGGGTCTATCCTCCTCGTGCGGTCGATTTCTTTAAGGAATACCATGCGGTGGAGAAAATTGCCGAGCGAAGTGCGGCCGGGGAAATATTGGTGCTGGTATCCGAACAAGACGGTGCCATCCTGGCGACCGGAGCTTTGGTGGACTCCGAGATCGTCGGGGTTTTTGTGCGGCCCGATCAGCAGCGGCACGGGTACGGGAAGGCCGTCATGGCCGAGCTTGAAAAAAAGGCGAGAGCGAAAGGGTTGTCGGAAGTCAGCCTGAGCGTTTCACTGCCGTCGAGAACGTTCTACGAACATCTCGGCTATGATGTCCTCGACGAATGCGCCATTGACGTCGGGGAAGGGGAGTTCCTCAAATTCTGGCCGGGGAAAAAGGTGTTGCGGCCCTAAAAACGCATGGCAGGTAGAGAGCGGGTATGGCAACCGTGGAGAGCGTGAAAACGGCGGGCGACGCCGCGGAAATGGACGAACTTCTTTGGAGTGTCCTGTGGCGGTCCCTCGGCCTTCCGCGCGATATCCGAAGCCAATTCCATATCGACGGTGAGAAGGTCGAGCTGGCGGCCGGGGAAGACGGCCGGATTGTGGGCGGGTTGGTTGCGGTATGGACCGCCGGCGACGAGATGGAACTGAGACATCTGGCGGTCGTTTCCGGCGCTCAACGGAGAGGCGTCGGCCGCCGTCTTGTGGCTGAACTCTGCCGCATCGCATCGGTTGGGAAGTGCCGTCGGATTCATACCATCACACGGAACACGTCGGCGGACTTCTTCAGAAAAATCGGATTTCGACCCGCGCCGGGACGCGCCCCCCAACATCCGGTATTCCTGGAGCACGGCATCGTATTTGAACTCATGGAAAAAATCGTGGAATAAAACCCTTCAGCGGACGGCGGGGCGCCGCCGCTGAAGAGAGAAATTTTGCCGCCGTGTCGCCGGACGAACACCTCCCCGAAGGCCCGGCACCAGGGATCAGCGTACCAGGTCGTATCCGGCGTGGCTCCAGGCGAAGAGCCCTCCGGCCAGGGAATACACCTGGCCGTATCCCTTTTGCTGCAGGTAGGAGGCAACGATGTTGGACCGGTAGCCGGTGCCGCAGTTTACAACCATTTCCTCCTGCCGGGACACGTCGAAACGGTTGTCCATGATTTCAGTCAGGGGAACGTGGGCCGCACCCTGAATATGGCCCTGGCCCCATTCCGCCGGGGTGCGCACGTCGATCAGGCGCTTGAGCGAGCCGCGGTCCAACCTGGTTTTCAACTCATGGACCGACAGTTGTGCGAGCTTGTCCACCCGCCTGCCGGAAAACAGCCAGGAACTGATCCCTCCGGACAAATAGCCGTAAATGTTGTCGTAGCCGATGCGGTGCAGTTCGGTGCACATGGCGTCGTAGCGCTCCCGGTCGTCCACCACCAGCAGCAGGTCGGCATTGGGCTCCACTACCATCCCCACCCAGTTGGCGAGCTGTTTTTCAAAGCCGATGTTGAGCGATCCGGGGATATGAAAGCCGCCGAAAGCGGCGGTATCGCGGGTATCGATGACCACGGCCCCCTGTTCCATGCGCTGCTCGAACTGTTCGGCCGACATGGCCAGGTCCAGCGGGCATCGTTCCAGCAGGGGCGCTCCCTGGGCATTGGTCCGGATGATGTGGGAAAAGCTCTTGGGCCTGGCGGGGAATCCGCGGCTCATCTCGGCCCTGAAATCCTCGAATGATTTAAACTGCAGCATCGGGTTGTTGCGGCGCTCGAACCCCAGGGTGGAACTCGTCTTGGAGCTCATCCCCCGGCCGCACAACGACCCCATTCCGTGCGCGGGGAAAACCTCGAGATGATCGGGAAATGCCGCCAGCTTCACGTAGAGCGAATGGTAGAGGTTTTGAACCTGTTCGCCCAGGACTTCTTCACCGGCCAGGTCGGGACGTCCGATATCGCCCACAAAGAGCAAGTCTCCCGTGAGGATCATCCACGGCTCCCCGGAACGGGACTTGTCGGTGACCAGCAGCGAAATGGAATGGGGCGTGTGCCCCGGCGTGTCGAGCACCTCCAGTTTGGCGTTCCCGATTTCAATGACCGACCCTTCCTCGAGCTTTTGATGCTCGTACGCCACGGGAGAATTTTCCTGGATCCAGATATTCGCGCGGGTATAGGAGCGCAGTTCCTGGCTGCCGCTCAGGTGGTCGGCGTGGATGTGGGTGTCGATGATATGGGTGATCTTCATGCCTTCGTCTCTGGCAATGTCCAGATAGTCCTGCACGTCACGCTTGGGATCCACGACCGCCATGGCCTTGGCGGCAGGGCAGCCGATGACGTATGAAAAGCACCCCAGGCCGGGTACGGTGATTTGCTTGAAGTACATGCTTTCCGCTCCTTTGTTTTCGGCCCGCGCCGACTGCTTGGGAAACTGCCTTTGCGGGCGCCAAGCCCGGAGGTTTGAAAAATCCGGACAAGAGGCACGCATTCGCTGCATGGATTCCGGCGAATGCGCGCCCCCGTTGCCTATTTCTTCAGAGGCCGGTGGCAGAACCACCAGTCATAGTTGTCGTATTGCTTCTTACGTTCCTTGGCCGCCTTCTCGTCCGTGGGCGGGGGAACGATCACCCTGTCTCCCAGGAGTTCGTTGTTCGGCCAGCCCGCCGGCATGGCAACCCCTTCTTTGTCCGAAATCTGGAGGGCCTGTACGGCACGAAGGATCTCGTCCATATTCCGGCCCAGTTCCTGCGGGTAGTACAGAATGAGCCGGACTTTGCTTTCCGGGTCCACTACGAAAACAGCCCGGACGGTGTTGGTCCCCTTGTTGGGATGCAGCATTCCCAGTTTGCTGGCGATGGCATCACCGGCGGCAATGATCGGGAATTTGATGGTCACATCGAGTTTTTCATCGATCCACTCGCCCCACTTCATGTGAGAGAAAACCTGGTCGACGGACATGCCGATGAGTTTGCAGTTGAGTTTTTCAAACTCATCGAACCTTTTTTGAAAGGCGACAAACTCCGTGGTGCACACCGGTGTGTAATCCGCGGGATGGCTGAAGAGCACAAACCAGGATCCTTTGAGATCCGCGGGGATGTTCATGGGGCCATGAGTGGTCATCACCTTGATCTCGGGAAAAGTGTCGCCCAACAGGGGCATGCTGTAACTTGATTGTTCCATCTTTTTTCCTCCATTAGATTGATTTTTCTGATGATTCGACAACCGTTCCCAACAAGGCGGTTGTCCCTGCTTGCTCGTTGACTTCCGATCATCCTGGCGGTTGATCGGCAATGGCGGTCCATTGGTGGGCCGGCCCGTAAATCTTGCCATACCGGCAATCAAACCCGGCGCCTCTCCCGGCAACCCTGTGTTTCTGTAAAAGTTTTCGGAATTGTTGCATAAATTGTCATTTTACCGGGCAGTTTGAAGCGGTCCGAGTCGGTCTGCCCGTGTTCCTGGAATCTAGGGATCGATTCCTTCGGATTTCTTACAATCTTCGCAGTAACCTTCCAGATGCACACGTTTCTCCAGAATGACGAATTTCTTTTGAAGTTCTTCAGGGATTGCAAGCGAGTCGTAGAGGTCGCTCTCAAAATCGATTATCTTTCCGCATTTGACGCACCTCAGGTGATGATGAGGCTTCGGGTTCGGATCAAAACGCTTGGGCTCCCCGGTGCTCTCCAGGACTTTGACCAGCCCGATCTCGTGAAATGTCAACAGGGTACGGTTTACGGTATCCAGGGAGATGTTCGGATACTCCCTGCTCACCTTTTTGTAGATCATCATCGCCGAGGGGTGCCCCTTCGAATGAATCAATTCCTCGTAAATGGCGACTCTCTGGGGAGTGATGCTCAACCCATGATCGCGGC
>LUZV01000237.1 GCA_001603765.1 Anaerolineales bacterium Chloro_02
ACTCTCACCTGCCCATCCTGCGCGCAGAAAATTGAAAGCGCGGCGAAAGCGTTGGATGGTGTCGACAAAGAAAGCGTTAAAGTGTTATTTAACTCAAGCAAACTCAAACTCGACTTTGACGAAACCAAACTGACCATCGAAGAGATTGATAAAGCCATCACCACCCTTGGTTATGAGGTAAAAAAGAGCCAGGTCAAAGCCGCGTAGGTTTTGATCATTACTTTGATCGACAACAAAAAAGCATCCATCAGGATGCAAATTAACAAAAATAGGATAAAAAAGGTTGGTATGCTTCCCATTTTCAAGGAGGGACCCATACCAACCGTTTTTTTGTGACGCTATCGGCAAAAAGCCGCGAACATTTCCACCAGCTCCGAAATCTGTTTTGCGCGCTTGCCTGGCGACTTCCAATTGATAACGCCTGCCGCGCCCATCTTCCCGCCTTTTCTTTCAATCAAAACCCTCATTATCGCAAGTGCCTGATTGCCGCCCATCCAGGGGAAAGGGAAACCCTGGGTCACAAAACAAGCCGTCTGCCTGCCTTCAAGCTCGGGCAGCCCTAGCAAAAATGCTTGCATCGTGATGGATGGGCGAAAACCATTCACCGGTGCAGCAAAAATGAGCAAATCATACCCATCTGTCAAAGGCTGGCTTTTTAGCCTAACTTTTTTTGGATCCATTTCGCTCTCATTTGTCGGGAAAAGCTTTTCTAAAGAAACCTCATGACCTTCTGCCAGGAGCCTCTTCCTCAACGTTTCCGCTACCGACAATGTGTTGCCAGTTTTTGAATTGACAAAGATACCAATATTCATACAACCCTCACATTTCCATCACTTACTGGAGAAATACCTTCAGCCAACCTCGAATCATACCCCTATTTTCACTTTAGCAAAGAGAGGGTTTTCGTTTACAAGTAAAGTGAAAGTTTGATTCTTTATACGCCCGTTTTCCGTCATCGCGCGCGCAGCGAAACAATCTCCCCATTAACCCCACCCGTCCTCGCGAACATTTTTCCGCGATTGCGAGGGCAGTGAAGCAACCGCCCGACCGCA
Organism: Anaerolineales bacterium Chloro_02; assembly: GCA_001603765.1. Classification (GTDB taxonomy): domain Bacteria; phylum Chloroflexota; class Anaerolineae; order Anaerolineales; family Anaerolineaceae; genus Mesolinea. The sequence goes on from LUZV01000237.1 coordinate 1,053, forward strand.
TAGAAAACAACACCCCTCACCCGCCCCAAGGAAAATGCTAAAGACCTGCCTGATTTGAAAAAAACTGAAAAATTACTGTTTAGAACAAAACGTTCGAGAGATCCGCGCGGTATTGTCGGGTGGCGGTATGGGAATCACCCATAACTTCCAGCAGAGCCAGGTAAATTTCGTGGAGTTGCCCGTTGTGAAAGCGTTTATCTTTGCGCAAAATATCCAGAAATCCGTCCAACGCCATCTCAATCTTGCCGCTCCGCGCCAGGCGCAGGCTGTTTCGATAAGCCGCCTCAAGAGGGTTAGGGTTCATAAGCGGCAGGTTCTCAAAGCTCGCGTAAGCCTCAGCCAGGGGCATCAGACTTTTGGCGGTGTTAAACTCGGAACTTGCAGGGAAATTGCTCAATATTGCCAGAGCCTCGCTGCCCTTCCCCTGCCAAAGCAGGGCGCGCGCCAAAGCAAACAAACCGGCTGGCTCGCCGTGACTTTCATAAACATACTGACCAAGAGCTTCTTCAGCTCCGTTAAGGTCGCCTAAGTGGATCAAACTCCTGCCCTTTTCTAAAAGCAGATTGCCCGCTTTGGGTATTATCCGGTCAATAAAAAGGCGAAGACTTTGCTCATTGAGCACCCCGGCATATTCCGAAACAACTCTTCCTTCAACAAAAGCCTTAACCGCCGGCACCTGCTGCACTTTGAGCCTGGCTGCCAGCTTTGGCTGATCGTCCACGTTGACGCGTGCCAGCCTGAAGCTGCCGTCAGCTTCATGCGCCAACTTCGCCAAATCACGCGACTGCACCCGGCAAGGTATACACCACGGCGCCCAAAGGTCCAGCACCACTGGCGTTTCATGAGAGTAAATTACAACCTCAAACTCAAAAGTTTCTTCGCTGATGTCAATGATATTCGCGGCTGCCATATCTTTCACCTGACTCAATTCTATCAGATTGCGCGAGTTTGACGCTACTCCTCATCGTCTGGCGAGGCAACTGCTGGCTGACGGATTTCAACAACCTCACCGTGAATATCCACGATAATTCGGAAGCCTGCCATCCCCAGATAAGTCCTCAAATCCTGCGGCAAACCAGTATTCCGCAGTTGCTCAAATTGATACGCTGAATTTTCAAGCTGCTTGCGGATGACCGCGATCGTAAAAATATCTTCTTGCCCGAGCATTTTTGCGGTTTGCTCGCTCAAAAATTCCTCATTACCGCTAATGCCAGCCGTCAGGGCATCCCAAACTTGTTGGTCAATCTCTTCTGCCGGGATGTGCCGCAGAAAACCAGCGTCGTTTACGATATAGTTGGGCTCATCACCGACCCATGTTATATCCAGGGGCTGGTCCAACGTATCCAAAACCAAGCCTTCAAAAAGCGCTCTTTTCACGTTTACCTTCCTTGCTGCTACTGTATTCACAGTATAGCCGAAGACTATATAAGTTAGATTAACAAAGCTTAGATGCCGCCAAAGCCCGTCAGAACATCCACCCGTGTGCCAGTTTCCTCGGTGTGGTATTTCTGGTTAAAAGGCACGACAGGAGTATCCCAGCGATAGAGCCATTTCGCGTCCTCAGGTTTCATGTTGATGCAGCCATTGCTCATGATGTTGCCCCAATTGGAGTGCCAGTAAGCGCCGTGAAAAGCAACACCCATGAGGGTGATGTAGCTGACCCATGGAACGCCTGGCAGATCGTAAACATTCGGGTTCGACGGCTCGTTCACCATTCGGCGGCAAGGTCGTTTGCGGTTGGTCATCCAGCGCCCAACCGGAGTCAGACCGTCCTTGATGCCCGTGGAACACAAAGTCTGAAACACCTGCCGGTCATACTCAAAGGCGCGTATTTCCTGTTTGTAGAGGTCGAGCTCGATGCGTTTGGCATCCGGGGCAACGTCCTGGCTGAGGGGAGTAACCTCTTCAGGTCTGGTCAGGTGGATAGAGTGAGCCGGAACATAATAAGAATAGCCATTCAGATCATCCAAGAGCTCATACCATGGTTTGTCAAACTCATCATATTCCAGGTTAAGCACCCAGAAATTGTTGCTGTAATAAAAGGTGCGCATGAGATTGCGCTCGTTCGGGCGGTAATAAACATTCACCTTTGGCACCGTGATCTCGCCGAGTGTGCCGCCTTCCGGTATTGGATCCCTCGGGATCGGATTCGGATGGTCAAACACTGGCTGCACCCATGCCGCCTCCAGGTATTCCGTTTCGCTGATCTGATACCAGCCAACCTGCCTCTTATAAATATCTTCGACATAGATCAACTTAGGTAAAAGAATGATGTCGTCATATTTATAAAAACCGCTATTTTTTGCACGGACGTTGGGCTCCTCGTGGATCAGAAGCCTATGGCGCAGAATGCGCCCAAGAGCCATCTCCATATCAATCTGAGGTGATGATGCCCCCGAAACAGGTTTGGGCAGGAGCATACCTAAGGCTCCTAACCCCATAGTTTTCAAGAAATTTCTACGTGTTAGTGTGATATTTTCCATAACTCTAATAATGTACGCGAACTGGTATTCCTACAAAAGCCCAATTATACAACCAGCCGGCTTCGCTGGTCTCCATGTTGACGCATCCGTGGCTCATCGGCGTGCCAAAGTTGCTGTGCCAATATGTGCCGTGGATGCCGTAGCCGCGGTAAAAATACATCACATACGGCACGTCAGGAAGATAGTAACCCGGACCAGCCATGTCGTCGTAGAGCAGTTTAACCCAGACATAGAAGGTTCCGGTGACAGTCGGTGTATCCGGCAAGCCAGTTGAAACCACAAAAGAAGCCACAACGCGATCACCCTCATAGGCGTAGAGCATCTGCTGGCTCAGGTTGATATCAATCCAGCGGTCGCTGCTGGGATAGTCAATCGGCTCGGGTTCTTCCGGCACATACACATAAGGCGTGATCTCCACCACTGGCACCTGGGTTTCGGTTGGTGTGGCCGTTGCAGTGGGTGTGGCGGTTGGCGTAGGCGTGTTGGTTGGTGTCAGCGTCGGCGTGGAGGTGGGCGTATTAGTTGGTGTGGCGGTATTTGTAGGCGTCAGGCTAGGTTTAAACGGGACCGAATCGGTCTCGACAAGCAAAAACTGAGAGCCCGCAGGTCGCTGCGCGCGAATGATGCCAACAGAATAAAGGCCCAACAAGCCAGCAGCCAACAGCATCACTCCCAGCGCCCAACCCCAGGCAAACCGGCGTTTTGGCTTTGGTTGGATCGCCGGCAAGCCAACGGCAGCAACAGCCTCAACAGGTTCAGGGACCGCAGATTCTTTTTTCCATTCTGCCGCGCCGCTTTGGCGCAGGCGCGCACTTGCCCAGTGCATCCCTTCCCGCGCGGTTGGGTTTTGGGGGTCGGCATCCAGCACCTGCCGCAGCCAGCTCACGCTCGCCTCCGGCTCAGAGAGCCCCGCCATGAGCAGCATCGCGTCAATATTCCCGCGGTCAGCAGCCAAAACTTGCTCAGCCAGTTGCCGCGCGAGCGCCGCGTCGCCCTTCAGGACCGCCTGTTTGGCTTGCGCGATTAATTCCAATACTGCCGCGTTTTGATCTTCCATTTATTCGAAAATCCAGAATTACTGCTGTGTGCCCGGATTAGAAACTCCTTCATTATTCATGTAACACTTAATGCCAGCCACAATCCCATCTGCCAAAAGTTCAGGTTTTGACGTCAGGATTCCCTGATCCAAATTCAAAAAGCCAACTTCAATGATCCCGGCGGTCGTTTTGGGGTCAATCTCCGAAAAGGCTTGATACCGGGTCATATCCGCCGTGACTGACTGATAATGATACCTCAAACCGGTAATCTGCGCATACCTGTCAGCGATACACTGCACAAGCCTGGTAGAATTTTCAGATTTTTCGGCAGACATAGCAGAGGCGACTTTGAAACCCGTGGCAGAATCATTGATATAGTCGCAAGAATCAGCATGGATCGAAAGGAGCAAGCCCGCCTGATAATTCGCCAGGCGCGGATCAAACTCGTCCAACAACTCAACCTCATAGCCCAATTCAATCAACTTCATTTGAACAAACGTCGCCACATTGCTGTTAACTTCCAATTCGGTCAGACCGTTGCTGCAAACCGCGCCAGAATCACTGCCGCGGTGCCCCACCACGATACCGATCTTTTTCGCCGGAAAATCGGCAGGCAGCGCAGCTTGAGGTTTAGGGGTGAGCGCCTGCGCCTGGCTGGAACTGGCAGCTTGCGCCATTCGTTTCTGTAAGCTTCCAGGCATCAAGCTGCCAGGCATCCAGATCGAGAACAAAGTCGCGGTGATTACGCCAATCCCAACCACAGAAGAAACAACCTGAGTGAACAGCCTGGTGAGGTTCACCGGGCTTTTTTGAGCTCGGTTCGCCTGTTTATCAGAGTCTTCCTCTGGCAGCCTGGCTTCAGGGCGCGGTTCTTCGCGTTCCTCCTCCACAAAGCTCTCATCCTCATAGCTCATCATCGCCTCGCGGCGCACGCGCTCGGGAGCGGCGTCTGAGGGTTGAGGGTCTAAGGAAAACCGATTCCTGCGCGGTGTGGGCTCATCATCCATCTGACTCATTTCTCTTGAC
>LUZV01000238.1 GCA_001603765.1 Anaerolineales bacterium Chloro_02
AAACGCCTGCCCGGTCATGGCTTTTTTGCCTTCCGGCTGCAGACTGTCAAAAACCAAAAAGCTCTCGCTTGTGCCAATCGCGGGCAATCCGTTCACGACATATCTCTCGCCCATTTCGCTGGCAAAACTGTCGTGCACGTGGGCTTCAATCACCTTCACCCGCTTTCCATCCAGCATAAAAAACGTGCCGGGCCAGGGATAAAACGCGCGCACTTTGCGCTCAAGTTCAACAGCTGTCTTCGAAAAATCGAGCTCACCCTCACTTTTTTTGAGCATTGGCGCGTATGTCTGGTTGGTATCGTCCTGCGGCAAAGGCGCGAGCATGCCGCTTAGATAGGATGGCAAAACTTCAATCAGAGTCTGAGCGCCTAAAAAAGAAAGCTGCTGAGAAAGCTCCTCTGCGTTGGTTGTCGGTCGGATGGGAACCCCACGCTGAGCGAGAATTGGGCCCGTATCGAGCCCCTCATTCATCAGCATAATGGTAACGCCGCTCTCGTGATCGCCCGCGGCAATGGCTGCCTGGATCGGCGATGCTCCGCGCCAGCGAGGTAGAAGAGAGGCGTGCACGTTGACGCAGCCTTTTTCCGGCATCTCGAGTACCATTTTCGGCAGGATCTGCCCAAACGCGGCGACCACGATCAGAGAGGGTTTGTATTGCGCCAACTCGGTTATGGCTCCAAGTTTTCTCAAAGAAACCGGCTGCAAGACCGGTAAGCCGAGCTCCAACGCGCGCTGTTTCACCGCGCACGGAGCCAGGGCGCGCCCTCTGCCTGCCGGGCGATCTGGCTGGGTGACCACCGCGGCGAGCCCATATTTCTCGTGAAGAGCTTCCAGGCTTGGGATGGCAAAGTCAGGTGATCCCATGAAGATGATGCGTTCGTTCATAGCTGCGATTCTATCACAGGCGGTCATTACATTGGGCTCACACCCGGGGTGATCCGACCTGAATTCACGCTAACTTTCAGACTTTGTGTTAAGCTTAAGCAAACGTAATTAGAGGTGAATTATGACCAATTCTCAAGATTTTCAAAATGTTGATCCTGTCATTGTAGACGCGGTGCCAGAAGCAAGACCTTCCCAACCGCCCTTAACTTCCAGCGAAGAGAACACTCTGGCTTTGTTTGCCCATTTGTCCATTCTGCTCAATCTGGTAACTGGATTTTTGGGTTTGGTACCGGCAGCGGTTATCTACTTCGCGTACAAAGATCGTTCGCGTTATGTCGCATATCAAAGTCTGCAGGCGATAATCTTCCAGCTTGTTTTCTTCTTTGGCGCGGCTATTCTTGCCGGTGTGGTAGGCCTAATCTCTGCCCTTTTGACCTTTGTGTGCGTCGGTCTTTGCGGCATCCCGCTGGCAATGCTGCTGGCGCTTATCCCGCTTGCCGCCCTGGTTTACGGCATTGTTGGCGCGGTTGAGACTTATCACGGGCGCGACTTCCAGTATTGGCAGGTTGGGGAATGGGTTCGCGAAACTTACGAAAATTAATTAATTTGGTGCTGCGCAAGGACTATAAAATGAATCAGGTTGTTGACCCTTCAGCAGACACGGCAATCAAGGTTTATGGCGTAACATGGTGCCCGGACTGCCGAAGGAGCAGGTCTGTCTTTGAAGAAGAGGGTGTTCCTTATGTCTGGATCGATATTGACGAAGACAAACAAGGAGAAAGTTTCGTCCTTGCCGCCAACCGCGGCAACCGCAGCGTGCCCACAATCATTTTTCCGGATGGTTCAAGCTTGGTGGAGCCCAGTGGTGCTCAGCTCCGCCAAGCTCTACAGCCTTTTAAGATTCCAAAATCTGCTTAGACTGTTAGTCGGCGGCGGGATTTATGAGCCAGCAGAATGATGCTGGCAGATAGCGCCCCCGCGAATAGCGCCGCAAAACTCGCCACAAGGATCGCTCCGAGCGAACGCCGTAATTCGAAAATCTTCGAGCGGCTCAGTTCATCCCGCAACGAGTGGTAAAAGCCAGCGCTGGGGCGCTGCTCACGGAGGATTTGCGAAAAGCGCTTCTCGAGCTCGGTAAGCTCCAAATCTTTATTTCCAAAATTCATTTTGTTCATCTTAACTGCTTTAACCCCATATTTTGGTCTTAGATGCGAGGGTTTTCTAATTCATTTACCCTGTCGCGCAATTCAAGCAAGGTTCTATGGTAGAGGCTTTTTATTGCCCCTTCAGTCTTGCCAAGAACGACGCCGATTTCCTCATTGCTCAAATTCTGAACAAACTTCAGCAAGATTAACTCTCTCTTTTGCGGGTTGAGATCATTGATCACGCGCAGCAAAAAGTCATGCTCCTGGAGCTGCAGCATTTTTTGTTCGGGGGCAGTATGTTTTCCGGTATCCGGCAAGATTAAATCTTCGATGGAGGTTTCTTTGGAGCGTGCTCTGTCGCGGTGGTAATTCGCCACCAGATTATGCGCGATTCGGTAGAGCCACGCGGAAAACGGCAGACCCATATGTTTATAACTTCCAATGCTCTTTAAGGCTTTAAAGAACACTTTTGCGGTCAAATCCTCGGCATCATCCACGCTGCCGACCCGGAAATAGACATAGTTATAGATCTTGTCGATGTATCGTTCATACAAAACGCCAAACGCGTCGGGATCTGTCCGCGCGAGGTTGATCAGAGCAACTTCATCAATATCGTCAGCCAATTCTACCTTCCAGAGTCTGATTATATATCATGCCTCGTCTATTGTTTTTTTGTGCTTATACCCTTTGCTTTGGAGTACAATAAAAGCAATGGGACACGTTGGCACACCAAAAAAAGCAAGATGCGCCAGGTCTGTTTCTATTCCTGGTACCGGTGCTTCTGGCAAGCTCTTTTTCCCTTTTTTAACCTGTTATCAAATCTCAAAATCCGCTCAAAAGGAAATAAACAATGACTGATTTTCTGTTCAAGAAAGATGTTGATATTTACGATCCCAACGTAAACGGCTTAGTGGAGTTTGAAGCTGAACGCCAGGCTCGCCGTCTGATCATGATCCCCAGCGAAAGTATTGCCCCGAAGGCAGTGCGTGAACTGTTGGCATCACCCTTCTCCAATATTTACGCCGAAGGCTATCCCCGCCCTGAAACCCGTTATCAGGACGAGGATACCCTGATGGATTATGCCTATCAACTCGGACGGTACCGCCGTCACAGCGACCCGCGCTACTATAAGGGCGTTGAGTATGTGGATATGGTTGAGGCGCTTGCCCGCCGGCGTGCCGCGGAGCTTTTCGCCGCGAATAACCTCAACGCTGATGATCTCTGGGTCAACGTTCAACCGCTTTCAGGCGCGCCAGCCAACACCGCGGTCTATACCGCCCTGATTAAACCTGGCGACGCAATCCTGGGTATGGACCTCCTTCACGGCGGTCATCTCACCCACGGCTCGCCTGTCAACCGTTCCGGTCTGTTCTACAACGCTTTCCACTACACCGTAGATCCCAAAACTGAACGTCTCGATTATGGCAAAATCATGGAACAGGCAAAAGCCTGCAAACCAAAAGTCATTGTAGCCGGCTACACCTCCTATCCCTGGATCCCAGACTGGCAAAAATTCCGCGAGATCGCGGACGAAGTTGGGGCGTGGCTGTTAGCGGATGTTTCACATATTGCCGGTCTGATCGCCGCCAAGGTTGTTCCGTCCCCAATTGGCATTGCCGATGTGGTGAGCTTCACCACTCACAAGACGCTTTGTGGACCGCGCGGCGCGGTATTGATTGCTCACGACCGCGAACTTGGCGAACAGATCGATAAAGGCGTCTTCCCTGGTGAGCAAGGCGGTCCTCACGTGAACACAATCGCCGCCATGGCGCTGACCTTCAAACTCGCGAGGACTGAGCAATTCATCGAACTGCAAAAACAGACCTTGCGCAACGCTCTGGCGCTCTCGAACCAGTTTAAGAAGCTTGGGGCGCGCGTGCCTTATGGCGGCACCGACAGCCACATGTGCCTCCTGGATTGTAAATCTTTCAAGAGCGCCGACGGCATCCCGCTAAATGGTGATATGGGCGCGAGGATTCTTGACCTCGTCGGCATCGTTGTCAACCGCAACACCATCCCCGGTGACCGCTCAGCCATGAGTTCCACCGGAATCCGTATGGGCGCGACCTGGCTGACACAGCGCGGCTTTGGTGAGAAGGATTTCGTCAAAATTGCGGATCTGATCCATGAACTTTTCAGCGCCACCATCCCCTACCATATGATCGGACGGTCAGGCAAGATCACCCGCGCCAAAGTGGATTTTTCAACCCTGGGCAAGGTGAATACCGATGTGCGCGTGATGGCAGACTCGAAACCCGCCATGGACGATATCCATCAGCGCCATGGGTATCCTCATTACTTCTACAACGAAGATCACCCTCGCCAGGGCATCGGCGCGTTGATGGTCACTGGCGAAAACGTTCGCGCCTTCCTGAATTACACCATGACCAGCGATGTTGAAGCGCTGGAACCTGGCGCCTCGCAACTGACCATGATGCATACCACCAACGGCGACATCGAAGGCGTTCTGACCTGCAACGAGCCAAAGCGCTTCACCCTGACCGTGCCCGCGGAGAAGCTCGGTTTGGCTGGCAGTTGGTTGGTTGGGCTTTCGAGCGCGTTCATTTACTATGACCCTGACCTCACGCAAAGGATTCCCGGACCTGTTTCCATTCTTAAAGCTGATCCAGTTTGGGCTAAGCCAGAAAACGAGAGAATTGATCTCAATAAACCCTATTTTATCGGAATGCCTGCTGCTTCGGAGGTAGATCTGCCTGGATTGCCCGAATTTGAGTGGGTGGAACCCGAGCAGGAAGGGTTAAAACGCACACCGCTCTATGAAACACATCTGGCGTTAGGCGCGAAGATGGCTGGCTTTGCCGGATGGGAGATGCCGCTTTGGTACTCATCCGTTTTGCAAGAGCATCTTGCTACGCGCAACGCGGCTGGGCTATTTGATGTCACCCACATGGGCGTCTTCCAGGCTGAAGGCCCGGACGCCGCGGTATTTTTGGATGTGGTCTGCGGTAACGATACGCTTTCGCTCAAGATCGGCGACTCCCTCTACACCCACTTCATGGATCCGCACGCCAATGTAATTGACGACCTGCTGATTTATCGGCGCGATACCGATAAATACCTCGTGGTAGTCAATGCCGCCAACGAAGCCAAAGACTGGGCGTGGCTGAACGCTGTCAAGAACGGCGAGGTCATGGTCGACCCTGATCGCCCCTGGGTGCGCGCGCCAGGGCGCAAAGTGATCCTGCGCAATCTGAAAGACCCATCAGCCGGAGAAGAACAGCTTGTGGACATTGCCCTGCAGGGTCCCCTCAGCCGCGAAATTCTGCTCAAACTGGCAGAGCCAGCCGAACAGCGCCGCATTCGCCGCTTAGACCGCACCCAGCTCTGTGAAGCAGTACTGGACGGCATGCACGTGGTTGTTTCACGCACGGGTTACACCGGCGAACGCATGTGCTTTGAGCTGTTTGTTCACCCTGGTGAGGCGGTTAAGCTTTGGAACGCCCTCATGGAAGCCGGTAAGCCCCTTGGGCTTGAACCCTGCGGTTTAGGCGCGCGCGATTCGCTGCGCACCGAAGCTGGGCTGCCGCTGTATGGGCATGAAATGGGCGGCGATCTGAACCTGACCGTCGGAGAGGCGGGCTTCTTGCCTTTCCTCAAGCTCAACTCAGCCTGGTTCATCGGCAGAAAAGCCTTCGTGGAGCTGGAGGAGAAACGTACCAGCATTGTGGCGCGCTTCCGCTTTGACGAGAAAGCCGTGCGCATGGCGCATCACGGCGACCCGGTCTGCGACCTTAAGGGGCGCATGGTGGGCGTTGTTACAAGCTGCGCGATCGACAGTGAAGGCTACCTGACAGGGCAAGCCTTCGTGGACAAAAAGGTGGCTGTGGAAGGCACCAAGGTCTTTATCTTCCAGAACGCCCCCGATTGGAGACAGAAATCCCCAGCCGAACTCACCCGTGGGGATAGAGTTGCGCTTCCAGGCGCAGCAACTATTATCAGCCGGTTCATGAAATCCTGAGCCGGAAACATAAAAAAGGAGAGAAATACAATATGCCAACACCCTGGGAACTAAGATTTGCTCATCGAACTGAAGGTATGAAGAGCTCATTTATCCGTGAGCTCCTGAAAGTGACTAATCAGCCCGACGTGATCTCTTTTGGCGGTGGGTTTCCGGCAGCGGAGCTCTTCCCCATCGAGCAGATGCGCGCGGCTTGCGATAAAGTGCTGACAGAATACGGACGAAAAGCCCTGCAGTACACCACCACAGAAGGCTACGACCCTCTGCGCCAGTGGATTGCAAACGATGCAAAGGCAAATGGAATCAATGTCTCACTCGAGAACATTATGATTACCACTGGTTCACAGCAAGCGCTCGATTTCGTCGGGCGGATTTTCATCAATCGCGGCGACCGCGTCCTGACCGAATCGCCCACCTATCTGGGCGCAATCCAGGCTTGGAACGCTTATGGACCGCAATATGTGACCGCTAATACGGATCAGGACGGCTTGGTAACGGATGAGCTCGAAAATCTCATCCGCCAAAACGTCAAGTTCATGTACGTCTTGCCTAATTTCCACAACCCCCTGGGCGTTACACTCAGCTTAGAACGCCGCAAACAACTGATTGAGCTGGCAAATCGCTATAACGTGCCTATGATCGAGGACGACCCCTATGGCAAACTGATTTTTGAAGGTGAAATGCTT
>LUZV01000239.1 GCA_001603765.1 Anaerolineales bacterium Chloro_02
CAGCGGCGCCTCGCCAACGTCATCAACCAATTCAGTTGGAAGATTTGGTTGTAAAACCAAAGGCTCAGCCGTAATGGTCATCTGCGCCGCGGGCGTCAGCGCCAGGGAAGTTGCGGGCGCCAGAGGCACCTTAGCCAGCGCCTCGCAGCCGCTCGCGGCAACTGCCGCGACCAGTAAAAGGCAGATTCTTATCAGGTAATTATCGATTCTTTTTGAATGATTTTTCATCATACCGCAAGCTTGTTCTCCATATATATGCACGCCTCCGCCCTTCCGACATGGTTTTCATATCAGGTCGGGCGTAAAATACCATTGCGCTCAAAATGGCGCTGATTTAATTGTATTGACCAACTTTCCGCCGGATCATCTCCGCCGGAAGTTCCATGCGCACCATACGGCCTTGCATCAGTTTTAACAGGACTGAAACTCGTTCAGTCCCATTGACGCACTTCTCAAAAATCGCGGCAATCTCCCCAATGGCGTTGTTTTCCACAACTACCTCATCGCCAGGCGCAAAACCAGTCCGCGCCCGGAGATATTCATGATTTTGCTGACTCGTCTGTTGGCGAATTGCTTCGATCAGGCTGGGATGAATAGATGCCGGCACGCCATCAAAGTTGACCAGCCCGATGACACCCCTCATTAAAAAGACGCGCTGCGCGTACAGGTTTTCAGGTTCGCCCTGAACAAAAAGATAACCCGGAAAGTAAGGTCTGGCTGAGCGCGAACGCGGATTAACCGGATTTACCAGGCAAAGGGGTAAGTATTCGGAGATATTTTTTGCCCTGAGCTGGTCATCAACAATAAACTCCATGTTCGATTTGCAGCGTAACGCAAACCAGGGGGCGCTGGTTTTGGTCTCTTTTACCTTGTCATCGCAGAAGTATTCCATATCCTTTTCCCTGTCTGATAATTATAACCCCAGAAAAAATCGCCGCTCCAACCAAACTGAACTTCATTTTTGCACTCTTAGAAGACCACTTTTCGCCAACTGTCATTCCTCATCTCGGAGTGAAGCACGCCTTATGGTATATTTAAAATACAACAGAAGGGATAATTATGGCAAAAAGGATTGTGCTTGCGTTAGGCGGAGGCGGAGTTAGAGGCGTCGCTCATCTTGGAGCGGTTCAATGCCTGCTCGATGAAAAATATGAGATTTCAGGTATCGCCGGGACAAGCGCTGGCGGCTTATTTGGCGCGCCGTTAGCCGCGCAAGTCCCCCCAAAAGAAATCCTCGAGGTGGTTACCGCTTTTATAAAAAGCCCTTCATTCAAACGGTCTCCCACAGATGCAGCCTCCTTTTTGGGCACCTCAGGTTTGGAGTCGGCGCTCAGCCAATTTATCGTGGGTAAAACCATCCAGGATTTGCCAATCAAATTCTGTGCCACTGCTGTCAGCCTGAAAACAGGCGAGGAAGTGGTCATTTCTGAGGGCGATGTGATGGAAGCCGTGCTCGCCACGATTGCTATCCCGGGCGTCTTTCCAGCCAGAGGCGAGGAAGCCTTGGCAGATGGCGGCGTGTTGGACCCTGTTCCGGTTCTCCCTGCCCGCGCTCTAAACTCTTCACTCCCGATTGTCGCCGTCACGTTGCACACCAAGCCAGCGGATTTTTCGCCTCTGTCGACCCCACTTGTTGGAGGAGATCAAATCCCCGAAGTTCTTGCAGACCGATTGAACAGAACCAGAATAGGTGAATCGCTTCAGAATTTAAACGTTGGCATTGAAATTGGTTCAGACCGGTTGACGGAGTTAAATCTCGAAATCACAAAGCCGGATGTGATCGTGAGACCCGTTGTGGGTCAATTCGGAACGCTCCAAAAAATCGATCCTGCTGTGCTATTTGAGGAAGGCTATCGCGCGATGAAAAGCGAGTTGTCAGCGCTTGAAGACTCACTGTCTTTCATGAAAAGCGTGCTTCGCATCTCAAAATATCGGGTTTCAGACCCGGAATAAAGCTTTATCCGCGCCGAAGTATGGCGATCAGCGAAAGAAAGAAACCGAGCCCGGCGAGGGTGATAATCACGTATCCAATCGGAATCCCACCTGTTGCCGTGCCGCCGGTTTCTGCCTGATAAGTGGGGATCATCAAAGCGGGCGGTTCAGTGAAGGTTGGCAGACGCGAAGGTTGAGCCGTGATGATGAATTGAGCCGCCAGGGTCGGGTCAATAGTCTTGGTGATCGAGGGCGTCTCGGTAGGCGGAGCTTGCATCATCGGCAGCGTGCCGCCAAACACCTCAACCCGGTCCATAACCACCCAACCTCTGTCGCCAGGGGCTCCCGCGTACTCAATCTGCACGTAACTTCCGTAATAGCCAAAAGCTTTCGCTTCCTGCCCAACCAAAAAGACTCCCACTTGCGATGAAGTCGCGCTCGGTCCGCTGCGCACATTTAACGGTATCTCAGGCTGCCCAATTGCCCGCACCCACAGCCCTCTGGGCGTCCCCGTAACAGTTGGGATCGCGAGAGTTGGGAACTGCCCGGCAACCGGAGTGATGACCCCAGGCAGGCTGACGAGCACAATCACCAAAATGAGCGCTGGCAGGATGGCAAATTTCATTGAAACATTCTTTTTGTCGGCAGGCATGAAAACCTCAAACTTTTTACGATTATAATCTAATCTTGAAGGCAATAAAGATTGAGAGAAGATATGACCACACGCATCTATCACGGAGAGATACAACCGGAAGACATCGCCAGGAGCCTGATTGCCTATTTCCACCGAGGCAATTATCAGGTCCAACGCTTCGGGTCTGGCGAAAAGCTCGTCGTCCAAATTGCCACACGCCCAAACAGCCCTTCAGGCGGTCAGACCGCGATGACAGTCAGCCTTGCGAAGGTTGAAGACGGCGTCAGCGTAAATCTCAGCAACCAAATGTGGTTCGGTCTGGCAGCCAGCCTTGGCATAACAGCGATTGGCGCGCTGCTCAACCCAATGAACCTGCTTAACCGTCTTGACGATATCGCCCAGGACGTTGAATCTTTGCAAATGGAAGATTCAATCTGGGAGATTATCAATAAAACCGCGCGTCAGTATGGAACCGGGCAACAGCTCTCAGAACGCCTCAGCCGCACCGTTTGCCCCTACTGCGTCACCGCCAACCCCATCGCCGCTTCGCGCTGCCTGGCATGCGGCGCGCCTCTCGGAGAAGCCCAGCCTGTTACCTGCCAGCGCTGTGGTTTCGTCGTAAACCAAAAAGAGAAAAGCTGCCCAAACTGCAACTCTCCCCTTACCTGAGTGTTATAAAAGTATTCTATTCATTTTATTCACTTATCGTACCCGGAGAGATTATCTTATGATCAGAATCGTTGCGGATACAACTTGCGGTTTATCTCTTGATCTTCTTAAGCAGTTAGGGGTTGAAGTTCTCCCTCAAATCATCACATTTGGAAACGAAAGCTTCCGCGACGACACCGAGATGGACACCGTCAGCTTTCTCGAGAAGCTGCGCTCATCCAAAACCTTGCCCGGGACCGCCGCGCCGCCGCCCATGCTCTATGCGCCCATTTACGAAAGAATTCTCGCTGCGGATGATACCGCGTTAGTTATCACACCATCCGCTAAGGTCAGCGGCACGTTCCGCAGTGCGACGGTTGCCGCCAACGAACTGCGCAGCGACCGAATCCACATTCTGGACTCGAACACCGTCGCCGGCGGGTTGGGCTCTTTGGTTTTAGCCGCGCGCAGCTGGATCGACGCCGGGTTGAACATTGACGAGCTTAAAGAAAACGTCACTGAGATGGCTTCCCGCGAGCGTTTGTTCTTTCTCGTGCCAACCTTGGAGTACCTTTACAAAGGCGGACGAATTGGCGGAGCGTCCAGGCTGGTGGGCACCCTCCTCCAAATTGTGCCGATTTTGACCATCAAAGACGGACAGGTTGACACCTTCGATAAAGTCCGCACGCTGAAACAAGCCACCCGCACCATTGTTGATTTAACCAGTGCATACTGCGCGGGCAATCCTGAACCTTATCTCACCATCAGCCAGTGCGATTCAGAGCCGTTAGCGAGCCAGGTGAGCGCCGAGCTTACCCTCGCCACTGGCATTCAGGACATTCCCAAATACACAGTTCCGCCAGCAATCGTTGTGCATGCCGGACCGGGCTTGATCGAGACCAGCTGTTTTGTGGCGCGTTCCTGACCGTTACGCGCGGCTTCATTCAGTTATCCAATGGAAGAAAATCGACCCACTCAGGCAACCCTCACACCGCCGGATTGGGTTGTGTTCGCGGACGAAAGCCTGGTCGTGGTCAACAAGCCTTCAGGCTTATTGTCTGTGGAAGACGGCTACAATCCCGCTTTACCTCATTTGCGCTCAGTGCTTGAGCCAACACTGGGCAAACTTTGGATGGTACACCGGCTGGATAAAGAAACCAGCGGTCTCTTGGTTCTGGCGCGCGATGCCCAGTCGCACCGGGAGCTCAACCGTCAATTTCGGGAACGAGAACCAATCAAGCGCTATCTCGCGAGCGTCGCGCCTTTGCCGACCTGGGATGAAATCAGTCTGGAAGCGCCTCTCAAGGTTAATGCCGACCGCGCCCACCGCACACGGGTGGACTTTGCCGCCGGCAAGCCTGCCAGGACTGACTTTGTCGTTCTGCGGCGCGAAGAAAATTGGGCGGAGCTGCTCTGCACCCTTCAAAGCGGCATCACACACCAAATCCGCGCCCATCTTTATCACCTTGGGCTCGGCATTTTGGGAGATCCTCTCTACCAACCTCCGGCGTTTAAGTCTGCCTCAAAACCCGCTGTTGAGCGCATGATGCTCCACGCCTCGGAGCTTATCTTCACTCACCCCAAAACTGGCGATCTTTTACATTTTCGCGCTTGAACTGAACAGGTAATTTCGAAACAAACCGGAGAAAAAGCCCAATCAAACAGCGCGACCAAGCGACTTAATGCGGCTACGCCCAAAGGGCTGGATGTTTTTGCCGAATGGATACAAACCCATTTTGACCGATCACAACGTGATCCAGCACGCGGATATCCAACAAATTGCCAGCCTGGATAATGGCGCGCGTCATATTTACATCTTCCGGGCTTTCAGTCGGATCTCCAGAGGGGTGGTTATGCGCCAGCATGACCGCGTTCGCGTTTTTGCTCACCACCAGTTTAAAAACCTCACTCACCCGCACCGTGGTCGCGTCTTGCGAGCCCTTATAAAGCTGCTGGCTGCCCGCCACCACATTGCGCGCGTTCAGCCATACCACCCAAAACTCTTCCTGATCACTCCCGCGCAGGTCGTGCCCGAGCAAATCCACCAGATCTTGCGGAGACTTGATGACCCATTTCGTCCCGCGTTCTTCAACACTCAGGCGGTATCCAACTTCAACGGCGGCTTTTATTCGTGCCGCTTTCGCTTCGCCTACGCCTTTAATTTCGAGCAGCCTCGAAATATCTGCCTGATGGATACCGCTGAACCCGCCCAATTCCAATAAAATCTGCTGAGCCAGGTCAATCGCGCTGGTGCCCGCCAACCCGCTTCCCAACAGAATCGCCAAAAGTTCCGCGTCGCTCAGCGCCCGGACTCCTTTCTGAAGCAGCCGCTCCCTCGGGCGGTCATCCTCAGGCAAGTCGTAAATCAGGAGTTTTGGACGGTCTTCAGACATAGCTCAATTCTACTAGTTTCCGCGTGTTATAATCGCCTCAAACTAAGGAACTACCCCATGCTCACCGCCACCTTTCCTGCCCGCAGTGACCACCTAAGTGCCATTTCGGCTTTTGTGATGGACGCGATAAAGGATGCCCCTTTTGATGCGCGCCAGCGTTACGCCATCGACCTGGCAGTGGATGAAGCTTGTTCAAATGTGATCGATCACGCCTATGGCGGTGAGGACCGGGGTGAGATCAAAATCTCGCTCGAGCTACTTCAGACCGGCATCAGAATCACTATCCAGGATCACGGAGCCCCTTTTGACCCCGACTGTGTGGCAGCTCCCGATCTGACCAGTCCGCTTGAGACCCGCAATGAACGCGGGCTTGGAGTATTCCTGATCCGCGAAATCATGGACGAAGCCGAGTACGACTTCTCAGTCCCCGGCGTCAATCAGCTCACGATGGTTAAATTTTTTACCGCCAAACGCGAAAGTTGAGCGAGAATGTCGTCTCCTAATAATAGCCAATCTCAAGCCCAACAGCAGGATTACCTGCAGGTGATCGCGGAGGTTTCGCAAACCATCAACAGCATTTTGGACCTGGACAAGCTCCTCACCCGGGTATCGGAATTGATTCGAACCAAGTTCAACATTCCTTATGTCCACATTTTTCTGTGGCAGTTTGTACAGCGCACGTTGGAATATCGCGCTGGTAGTGGCGAACGCGCCAAACCTTACCGTGATCATCAAATCGCCTTCAACCTCGACGCTCCGCAAGGGCTGATCGCGCTTGCTGCCCGCAGCGGCAGGGTGCAGCTGGCGAACAACGTCGCCGAAGATCCGCGACCAGTGCCCAACCCAATTACCGGCGCCAAAGCTGGCTCCGAATTGGCGCTGCCTCTGCGGTTCGCTGGTAGAATCCTTGGCGTTCTGGATTTGCAGTCCGAGCAGACTGACGCCTTTAACGATGAAAACATCGCTGTCTTTAAGACCCTTAGCGATAACGTCGCGGTGGCGGTGCGCAACGCCAGCCTCTACAACTCCGAACTCTGGCGGGCAAAGACATCCGATAAGTTTCGGGAAACAGCGGAGTTGCTTTCGCAATCCATTTCTCTGCAAGATTTTTTTGACGCCAGCCTTGTCAACCTTCTTGCGCTCCTTCCCGGTGAAATCGGCACCATTTGGCTCTATCCCCCCGAAAGTTTCAGCGCGGACGCCCCACAATCAAACCATCTCTTCCTCACCGCCGCTAAGCTGCGCGAAGGCAGCCCAACTCCGCCTTGCCAAATGGAGCTATCGCCTGGCGAAACCTGGTTCTTCCCTGAAAAAGAGGTGGAAGGCACAATCTTCCGCAAAACTTCCGCGCAAAAAGACCCTATTCGACTCGCGCTATCTCTGCCGGACGATTTCTCAGCAATAGCCACGTCCATCACAATCGCCGGTCAACCTGTTGGAATGCTGGTCTTGCACGAAGCAACCCCCGGGCGCTATGGACCCGGAGCGCAAAGCATCTGCGCCACATTTGCCGGCTACCTGGCAAGCGCTATCGAAAAAGACTGGCTGGATCAGGAAACACAAGCTCAGACCTATTACACATCCATGATGCTGCAAGTGGCAATGGCAACCCGCAGCCTTGGCGACGCGAACAACCTGCTCAGGATATCCGGCGAATTTATTCTCTCGCTGATTGGCGGTTCCTCGGTTGCATTGATTCTTAAAGATCCCGAGACCAACGCCTTCCAACTTCAGTCAGCCCTTGGCGAAGGGACGTCCATCTGCAACCTGGATGAGCCGTGCGCCATCACGAACAGCGAACTGCTCGAAAAGACCCTCCAATCGGGCAGACCTGTTGCCGTTCCCGCTTCGCGTTGCTCTCCTGAGATCATAAAAAACCTGGGGCTGTTTCCGCAGGATACCATCCTGCTCTTCCCTCTGATCGCGCACGAACGTCAGATCGGTCTGCTGCTGCACGCCAGCCGCGAAACCTACATTGCCCGGGAACCAGAACTAATCCTTGGCGCGAAACGCTTCGCCCTGCTTGAAGGAATCGCTCAGCAAACCGCGGTCAGCCTGCAGAACATTGATCTGCTAGACGCCAAACAAGCCGAAGCGGTTATCTCCAATATTCTGCTTCAGAT
>LUZV01000240.1 GCA_001603765.1 Anaerolineales bacterium Chloro_02
GAACAAAGACCAACTGGCAGCGCTTTTGCCTGCCCCTAACCGCGATCGCGATCAGCTCACCAGCCTGATTATGACCGGCGTGACCGCCATGGCGCGCGATACTGCTTACGTCATGTCCACGGAAGGCGTGCTCTTCCCCGGTACGGAAATCCGCGATTTTATGCGGGCGGCTGACCTAACCCACATCAGCAACGAGGTCTCTTTCTACGAGGGCTGCCCCTTCCCCGACCCCGACTATACCGGCTATATTTTTTGCAGCAACCCTTCTTATATTGACTTGCTTGATGATGTCGGCGCCGATATCATTGAACTGACCGGCAACCACAACAACGACGTGCGCGCCCTTTACAAAACAGATTCAGTGCCCTTCACGCTTGACCTCTACCGCAAACACGGCATGAAGTGGTATGCCGGCGGTGTGAATATCGCCGACGCCAAAGCGCCGCTTTTGATTGAAAATCACGGCAATAAGCTGGCTTTCATCGGCTGCAACTCCTATGGTCCTTACATGGCATGGGCTACTGAAGATTCCAGCGGCGCGGCGCCGTGCGAAGACTTTGGCTGGATCTCAGACGAGGTCGCGAAGCTGCGCAGCCAGGGCTACCTGCCCATCGTGACTTTCCAGTATCAAGAAGATTACCTGGTGAAGGCTCAATCCAGCGCCATCAGGGATTTTCGGAAGGTTGCCGATGCCGGCGCAGTTATTTTGAACGGCAGTCAGAGCCATGTCGGAAAAGCCATGGAGTTCTGGAATCATACTTTCATCCATTATGGTTTGGGCAATCTCTTTTTTGATCAGCCTGATTTCTACATTACCTATGATGGTTTCATTCAAAAACATTTCTTCTATCAAGGACGGCACATCTCAACCCAGCTGCTGACCATTACGCTTGAAGAAACCGCCAAACCTCGCCTGATGACCCCTGAAGAACGCCAAAAATTCCTCAATACTGTGTTTGAGGCATCCAGACTGCTGAAGGAGTAGCGCATGACCGCCATAGACAGTTTCCCTTCCGATCCCATCTACACTATCAAGGCTGTGCAAAACCGCACCGGCATCAAACCGGTCACGCTGCGCGCCTGGGAGCGCCGTTACGACCTGCTGCAGCCAATTCGGATGCCAAATGGCTACCGGCTTTATTCGGAGCGTGATATTCAACTGTTGCTTTGGATTCAACGCCGACTGGATTCCGGGGTGAGCATCAGCCAGGTAGTACAGCAATTCAAACAGGAACTTGAAAAAGGCAGCTGGCCTGAGAGCATCCAGACCATCATAGCCGAGACTCCTCGCCGCAAACCGCCCCACCCCTCGCACGACTTTGCCGAAATTCTGTATGGCGCGTTAATCTCACATAACGAAGAACGTGCCAGCGCTGTTTTGGAGGAATGTCAAACCTACTTTAGCCTCACCACCCTTTTTGAGGAAATTATCACCCCCAGCCTCGATTTGCTTCACGATGCCTGGTACCGCGGTGAGATCCTGATTGCCACAGAACACCTGGCTCTAAGCTTTTTGAACAGTAAATTGCAAGCCATCATGCACAGGCTGCCTGTGGTGAAAGAAGGCGCGCTGATTCTCGTTGGCTGCGGTCCCGAAGAAACGCGAGAGCTCAACGCCCTGATGTTTGCCATCCTGCTGCGCCAGGCAGGTTTTTTTGTCGAATACCTCGGACCGGATTTGCCCGTGCACGACCTTCTGGATTACTCCACCTATGCTAAACCGAAGCTTATTTGCCTTGCCGTCAACCAGGAGCCAACTGCCTACCTTCTGCGCGGTTTCGCCGCAAAACTGGCGAATTTGCGCGGTAAACCGAAGTTAGGGTACGGAGGCAGGTACCTGGACGAGAACCCGGAAGCGAGAGTTTCCTTGGGCGGAATTTATCTGGGGCAGACACTCAGCGAGGGGCTTGCCAAGGTAAGGCAAATCCTGACATACGGCGCCTAACCACCCACACTCGTCATTACAGAGTAGATTTCCCGTCTTAACGAGCGCGGCGATGCAAACTCCCGTTAACCTTTTTGTCATTAGTTTGATGAAATAGAGTCATATGGGCTGGGCAAATCGTCCCTCATCACAAGCGTAGCGAAGCGATCTCCCCGTCGACCCTTCCCGTCATCGCGAGCGAAGCGAAGCGATCTCCCCGTTGGCTAAACGGTAGATTGCTTCAGTCGCTATCGCTCCATCGCAATGACGAATTAACGCGCGTCATCCCGAGTAAAGCGATTTCCCAGCTGTAAAGCCAATGATCGCCGCTGTCGTTACCACTCCCTCGCAGCAACTGCGTGAAGAATCAACCAGAACCTAGAACCCCTCCAACCTGGAAAGGTCCGCGAAAGGCTTAAGCAGTCCCGCGATATCCTGAAGCATTCCCAACCGCGTGTTCCGCAGCCCTTCATCTTCCGCCATCACCAGCACCTTGTCAAAAAAGCGGTTAATCACTGGCACGAGCCGCTCAACTTGCGAGAGCGCGTTTTCAAAAGCGGGGTGGCTCTTCAGGCTCCGCTGAGCGTTCGCCAGCGCCTCAAATAATGCTTTTTCTTCCGGTTCAACCAGCAAACTCGGGTTCACGTCATATTCCTGAGCAAGCTCACGGGTCATGCGCAGACAGCGGCTGTAGGCAGGCAAAATCACATCCCAATCCTCACGCTCAACCCAGGCGCTCAGCACCGAGGCGCGCTCAGCGGCCAGCGCAGGGTTATTCCC
>LUZV01000241.1 GCA_001603765.1 Anaerolineales bacterium Chloro_02
GCATAGATCCGCATCTGAAATTGATACCCTACATCCAAAAGTGGTTCCTGCCGAACCATGCGATTGCTCAGCTCGAGCGCTTTGTCGTAATCGCTCGTATTAATAGAAGACTCAATCACCCTTCCCAGGCAATCCAGAAACAAACGGTGGTAATACTGTACCTCAGGCATAAATGCTTCTTGCAGCTGCTCTCCTTCGAGCAGCCTCCCCCGATAAAGCTCGATTGCCTTTTCGCGATCCTCAGGGCGAGGGCTGAGCGCCAGTTTCTCAAATTGGTCTGTATCAAGGTTGATCTTCATCTGGAGGTTGAGCTGATATTGTTCACCAGCGCGAATGACAAACAAAGCTGATTCCTTTGGCGGGCGGTCAGGTTCCAAAACTTGGTTCAGGGCGTTCAAGGTGACTTTAAAATTATTGGACGCTGTGGTTTCATCCGCATCAGGCCAGAAAAGCAGCGCCAGTTGTTCCTTACTCATCCCTTTCCCAGCGGTAACCGAGAGCGCTTGCAGCATTTGACGGGCTTTATCTCTCTTCCAAAGCTCCGTGGAGACCAAATGCTTACCTTTCCTAACCTCAAACCCGCCCAGCAAGTTGATGCTCAACCGATATCCGGGATGATAGTTGCCCACGTTGGTCGGAAGATGATAGAGGATTTGGTTTACCAATTCCCTTTGGATTCCCATTTCTCTTGCCCGTAAAACCAGCGGAAAAAAGGTAAAAGGATCATCCGACCCGAGCAGAGAGCCCCTGTCCAGCAAGAATTGGTATTGGTTCGTCTGCACCAGGTTTAATCCTTGTTCCAAGAACAGCAATGCCGAACTTTTATATCCCTGCTTATCGGCGGTATAGGCTTCCCACAAAAGCGCTGCCGCGCTGGCAAGTGAGTCATTGACCTTGTTCGCGATCGAATCTGCCACAGAGAGAATCCTGCTGGCTGCCTCATACTCTCCTCCCAGTGCCAGGCTGGCTCCCAACGAGATCCTTACTAAAAGACCGATCCATTCATCCCCAGCATTGGCGGCAATCACCAGCGCGTCATCAGCAATCCGCTTCGCCTCATCCAGATTGCCAGCATAACCCACTAAACGGCAAAGTCCCCAAAGTGGTTCCACATGAATGCGCACAATATCCACATTCTCAATCGCGTAATCGTATAAGTTGCGGATTTCTTGCAGACCCTTTGCATCCAAACCCTGAGTTAAGTCAATCTGAAGAGCGTGCCCGAGGCGAATATCGGCAACAGCTTCAACGTAATTCGCTTGCAACTGCTTCGAAACTTGCAGCCCCATTTCGGCGTACCGCCTCGCCTGTTCGCAATTACCCATAAGCGCGTGAAAGAGGGAGAGCAGGAGCGTTGCCTCCCGGTGGAATCGCTGAGGTCTGGCTAACTTTTGATCAGGAGCGCCTGGTTCAAGCTTTTCGAGCAAGTTCAGCCCTGCCTCCAACCTGCCAGTGCGCAGCAGCAAGCGCGCTTCGATATAAGCCTGAGCTTCCGCGTTTA
>LUZV01000242.1 GCA_001603765.1 Anaerolineales bacterium Chloro_02
GTCACGAACACCCTGCGGCTGCTGAACCTGCCCCTTTCGGTCCAGCAAGCTCTGTTGAGTGGCGAAATCTCTGAAGGTCACGCCCGCAGCCTTCTGGCGCTGCCGACTGCCCGCGCCATGGAAGCCGCGCTCGACAATATCCTCAGTTTGGGTCTGAACGTCCGGCAGACGGAGCTCCTGGTGAGCAAACTGAGCGGTAAAGCGCCCATCGAACGCAAAACCGCGCCTCGCACCGCTGAAGAAAATGACCTCGAAAGCCGCCTGCGCCAGTTCTTCCATACCAAGGTCGTCCTCTCAAAAAGCAAACGGGGTGGGACAATCTCAATCACTTTCTACTCAGACGAAGAGCTTAATACCATCCTGGACACGCTGGGAATCAATGACTGAAAGACCAAACTCAGGCGTCCAACCCTGCGCCGGACTGTCCTACCTTAGACTGGAACATTTCATAAAAAACAGCGACCTGGCATTTCAGAACCTCGATTGGCTCGACCCAGACCAACGCTTCAATGAGGCTGGCTGTTTTGCTTTGCTTGAAGATGGACAAATCCTCGCGGTTTTGGCTGCCACACCCGAGTGTCCGGAAGTCGCCTGGCTGCGATTCTTTTTCGCCATCGATGATGGGCGCCACACTGAGCACTTCAAGGCACTTCTGTCCCAGGCAAAAGCGGTTCTCAGAGCATCCGGCGCGCGAAGCATCTATTCCCTTTTTCCGCCTGCTTGGATGGAAACAGGTTTGAGGGCGGAGGGTTTTAAAGAAACGGAGAGAATTACCATTCTGCGGCGCGGACCATTGGAAACTAACGCTGCCTTTGATGACCCCAGACTGGTTATCCGGGAGATAACCCGCCGCGATTTGCCGCTGGTTGAGAAGATAGATTCAGAAGCATTTCCACCACCCTGGCGGCTCAATTCCGCCAGCCTCGAAAAAGCTTATCTCCTGAGCGCCAGGATGACCATCGCCCTGTGGGACGGCGAAGCAATCGGCTACCAGATGTCAACCAACATCTTCAACTCCGCCCATCTGGCAAGGTTGGCAGTCCTGCCGGAATTCCAACGCCGGGGAGTCGGACGAAAACTGGTGTTAGAAATGCTCGACGCATTAACTAAGGTCGGTGTGGACAACTTTTCAGTCAACACACAATCCAGCAACACCAGCTCCCTTGCGCTCTATCACGCGCTCGGCTATACCGTTGAAGATCAGACCGTCAAGGTTTTATCGCTCGAGCTCTGAAAAGCTCGCACGCCATCTGGACGGAACAATGCCTTTGTGGCAAAATCAAGCAAATTAAGTCAGGAGTCTATATGGCACAAAAGAACACACAACGCGAAATGTTGAGAGCCCAGCGTGAAAAAGAATCGAAAAAGCGCCTTTCCGCGCTATTAATTGGCGCCTTGGTTTTGGTGGCAGCCGTTTTATTGATCTATTTTTTGCCCAGGCTGCTGAACACCTCCAAGGTTGAAGGTTACGCCAATCAAAACGGTCGCTCTGTTGGCGATCCCAACGCGCCGGTGATGGTAATTGAGTATTCCAATTTTGGCTGCAGTCACTGCCGCACTTTTGCGCTTGAAAAAGAAGCACAGTTCATAAAGGACTACGTCGACACCGGTAAGGTCTACTTCACTTATAGCGTTTACCAATTCAGCGAAGATGCCACGTTAAAAGCTGCCGAAGCGGCATATTGCGCCGGCGAACAAAACCGCTTTTTTGAGATGCAAAAAACCCTTTTTGAGAATGCTACCTATTCCGGTGCGTTCGCGGATAGCAGCATCAGCTCGTATGCTAAAAAAGTTGGTTTAAACATGTCGCAATTCAATCAATGTCTGGATAGCGATTCCGAATTAGCCTCAATCCGCACCGAAACTGCCGGCGCCAAAAGCCTAGGGGTTACTGGGACGCCGATGTTTAACGTCAACGGTAAGCTTGTCTATTCCAATCAGCTCGATGAAACGGTCCTTGCCGCGCTGGCTGCCGCAGGGAAATAGCAGCCCAGTCCCAGCGGTTTATGTGACGGTGTTCGACTTTGAAGCTAATCTGAAGGCAAACGGAGAAAAGCGTAACCGAATTCAAAGACGCATTTCCAGGAATTAATGCGCCACATCGCCAGAACTACAAGTTAGATGGAAGCGCGGGTCGAGCAGATCCCCGCTTTTGATTCTATGACCAGGCGATGCCGAACTGGTTGAGCAGGAGCGCGATCAGCACCACCACAAAAAGCGCGGGGAGGAGGCTTCCGGTGCGGATTTTCTTGATTTCAAGCAAATTGCTGATGGCAATCCCCATCAGGATCACTCCGCCAACCGCGGTCATCTCAAGCACAACGTTCTGTTCAAACCCCTTGCCAATCACCCCCGCCAGCAGAGAGATCACGCCCTGGAAAACCAACACGGGCAGCGCCGAGAACAACACTCCCACACCAAACGTGGATGCGAAAGCGATCGTGGCAATTCCGTCCAGCAGCGACTTAATCGCCAGCATCTGATAATCCCCAGCCAAACCATCCTGAATGGAGCCCAAAATTGCCATCGGGCCAATGACAAAAAGCAGAGATGCCGTTACAAAACCGGCGATAAATCGCTGTGCGTCAGCCGAACCGCCCGCTTTGCTCCCTTCTACCTTCTCGTGGATCGTTTTACCCAGCTGGTTAATTCCCTCCTCAACCTTGATCACCTCACCCAAAATCGTCCCCAGGACTAAACTTGCTAGCGGCACGAGCAGGTTTTGGGTTTTGGTGAAGAGGTGCACACCATAGGCGAGAGTAAAAAGCCCGAGCACCGAAGTGAGCGTTTGCCTGACCCGAGCCGGAATGCGGCTGCCGGCAAGCATTCCGATTAGCCCGCCAAGCAAGATCGCGCCGACGTTGATGAGCGTGCCGGTCATGCGGTTAGGCTGGCATTTCTGCCAGGATTAGCAGATAGCAAAGTGTGGATAGCCGGTTGAGGTACTGCAGAATGCTTTGGTCGGGGATGCCCAGGAGGTCAAACCCTGCCACGAGAACCCGCTCCGCTCTGCGCGCTGTCGTCCTCGCCAGGTCCAAAGCGCCAGTCGCGGGGGTTTGCCCGGGCTGAATGAACTCACCCGGATAGATGGTCTGTGCCTCAAGCCGCGCGATTGATGCCTCCAGGCGGGTCAACTCCGCCAGGAACACGCCCGTGAGTCCCTCAGCGCCAATCTTTGGCAGAGACGCCAGCACACCCATCATACGTGATAGGTCCTTTTGACTCGCTTCAAGCAGCTCTTGGCTGGGCGCCGAACAAAAGGCTTTAGCGAGGCTTAGCGAAGCGCTGGCTTCGTCGAGAACGCCGATAAGGTTGATCCTCGGATCAGCTTTTGAAACGTCCCCTTCACCAATTAAATCCGTTTTTCCGACAGGGCTCATACAGGTTACTCCTTTGGCGTTGCCACTTGGGCTGCGTTAGTCTCTGAAAGGATATACCAGGTGTTCACTGAGTTAAATCGGTCAGCCGGATCATAAAGCGGACCAATAGACACATTCTTAATGGAGCTCTTAACCCCATAGTTGTAAACCGTGTAGAAAAGCGGCAGAGATGGCAAATCCTCATCAAAAAGGATCTGGAAATTGCGATAGAGACGGACTCTAAGCGACCGGTCAGGCTGTGTTCGCGCTTGTTCGAGATATTCGCTGGCGGTGGTGTTTCGCCACTGAGCAAAGTTTTGTCCGTTTTCTATCTGCGACTCTGCCCAAAACGAATAGGGATCTGGGTCTGGTGTGCTGCTCAGGTCGATATCTGCCAGGGCAGCCTCATAACTGTGGCTTTTCAGCGCCGAAAGCAGTTCAGCGTAGGGTCTGACGTCCAGCTGCACCTTGATCCCGATCGCCTCCCAGTTTTCCGCCAGGATGGCTGCCAATTGGTTGTGCTCCGGGTCACCCTGCACCAACAGTGTCACCCGAACCTGAGCGCCATCCGGGCTCATCAACTGACCGGCATCCGACCAGCTAAAGCCGGCGCCTGCCAGCAACTGCCGCGCCATGTCAACATCATACTGATAGGTTTGCTGACCTTCAAAAAACGCCCAGTTCCCCGACATAATCGGACCTAACGCGGGAACCGCCTGGCTGTTAAACACCTGATCGATCATGCCCTGGCGATTGGTCGCCGCCATGACAGCCTTGCGAAAATCAGCCTTCTGAAGCACTGGCTGCGCGAGGTTTTGCGTGTTCAGAAATACCATCGTCAGCCGCGGCAAGCGGCTGGAATGCAGGTCCAAACCGTGCTGATTCAACGCCGCGGTAAGGTTGGCTGGGTCGATTCTGCCTATGCCGTCCACTTCATCCGCCAGGTAAGCCCCAAGCGCATCCTGAGAATTCGAAAACGTCCGGAAATTAATTTCATCAATGAAGGGGCGACCCTGGAAGTAATACTCAAAAGACTGCAGATTGACGCCGTCAACCTGTCCATCGGTCAAATGAAACTCTTTGAACCGATACGGCCCAGAACCCACCGGGGCGAGGTTAAAAGGATGATCAACCAGTTCATCCAAAGTTAGATTCCCAAGAAGATGCGAGGGCAAAATCTGAAAACTGAGATAATCAAAAAACGGCGCGAAACTATTGGGCAAAGAGAATTCCAGCGTCAAATCAGACAGTGCCGATACGTGGATCTGTTGCCAAAATGTCCTTAAATTCTCAGGGATAAAGTTGCTGTCGCTTTGAAGAAGAGAAAGCGTAAAAAGCACATCCTGGCTCGAAACCGGCGCGCCGTCATGCCAAACAGCGTTATCCCGCAAAACAACCGTATAGCGCGTACCGTCTGCCGAAACATCCCAACTGGCTGCGAGGTCGCCAACTGGCAGCCCGTTTGCGTCAAACTTGAATAAACTGCTGAAAATCAGACGGTCCACATCCCGATCAGTCTGATTAAAGCGGTCAAACATCGGGTTAAGCCGCACGATCCCCCCCACAAGGGCTTCAGTATAGGCGCCTCCGGTGATGGGGTTAGGAGTGCTTTCCGCAACGGATGTTGAGGTAGAGCGTTGGAAAACCAAGATCAGCCCAACAGCAAGACCTGTAATAAGAACAATTAGCAGTTGCCAGCGAAAGCGTCTCATATCGCAAATAGAAAGACAACCCCCGATTTTGGCGAGTTGTCTTTATTCTCCATGATCAACTGTGATAGCGTAAAAATTGATTCGCTATCCAGAGATAACCACACTAATAAGAGCAAGGATCAGAAAAATCCCGCTGAGAGCGATAGTAATATAGAACATTACTTTCTCAATGCCGCGACGCTGCGTGTAAACACCACCTGTGTCGCCGCCAGCCAGCCCGCCCAAGCCAACGCCCTTGCTTTGCAGTAGCACACTGGCAATCAGTGTGATCGAAATGACAATAATTGCGATATTAAGAACCATAAACTCCTGCCTCCTGCGGATTAGATGTGATTATAACCAATCCGGCGATTTCGTCAAATTTACATGAAACTATATTTTACCCGAAAACCGA
>LUZV01000243.1 GCA_001603765.1 Anaerolineales bacterium Chloro_02
CGCTTGAAGAGCTCGATCGCGATGGGTTTGTTGATAAAACTGAAGCGACGATTGAACTGGGAAATCTCCAGGAGCAATTTGCCTGGTTCTTTCGGAATCAAAACGCCCTGGCAGAGCGAGCCAACCTCGGTCAGCCGGATTTGATTTTGTCTGAAAATGAGAAAGCTGTTTCGGCGGCGGATGAATATCGCGGAAAGAACGTGGTGCTGTATCGGTGGATAAACCCCCAGGCGGTCAAGCCAAGCGATTTTCTGTTTGTTCTGTTTGGCAAGCCGCTGCCCGTTGCAGATCAAAGCGGCGTTTTGTGGGTGAGATTAAATCTCTTTACGGGAGCAAACTGAAGATGTGTGAGCAAAAGTTACATAATTTGCCAAAAAATATTGCCATTGATGGCCCTGCGGCTTCAGGTAAGTCTACGATCGGGACGTTAATTGCGAACAAGATAGGGTACATGTGCCTTGATACGGGGATTATGTATCGAGCCGTCGCGTTTCAGGCATTAAAAGAGGGGATAAACGTCGATGATGAAGAGCAGGTGACCAAACTGGCGGAGCGGATTGAAATTGACATTTTGCCAGCGAGCAGTCGGGATGGACGTCAGTTTGACGTAATCATCAATGGCGAAGATCATTCCTGGGATATCCGGGCAACAGCCGTAAACGCGGTGGTTTCTGAAGTATCTGTGTATCCTGGTGTGCGGCAAGCGATGACTTTGCAGCAGCGCAAAATCGCCGAAAAAGGCAAGATTGTAATGATTGGCAGGGATATTGGCACAGTGGTGCTGCCGGATGCCGACATGAAGATCTATCTGGACGCGTCGGTGGAGGTGAGGGCGCAGCGGAGGTATATAGAAGACCTGGGTCGAGGTGAGGACGTGTGCCTTGAGGACGTGGTGAATTCGCTTCGGCACCGTGATGAGATTGACTCGGGCAGAGCAGTTGCGCCTTTAAAGGCGGCGGAAGACGCGATTATGATTGATTCGGATAGGATGACGGTGTACGAAGTGGTAGAGCATGTGATGAAGTTGCTGGAAAAGAGAGGCTGATAGTTCAACTGAACTTGCAGCGCAAGGTGGGTTGAAATGTTCTATATTAGGACCTAATGGCTGAGCCGTTATGGGTAAGACTGCGGTGTAAAAATTTTTTTATTTGGAAAGATGATAACCATGTCTTCCGATTGGCTTGATTTCCGCAAAGCGAGCTTGGTGAAGGGTGAAAATCGTTTGAGAGAAGGTTGTCCGCGTGCTATAATTTATCCCATATGGTTTTACCAGCAATTGCTCAATTTAACGTGAATGTTCAATTGCCTGCTGCTGGAATGCGGGGGGTAAATTGGATTTTGCCGATCTTGCTTACGATTGGTGTCTGCCTGGCTATCTGGAAATTGCAGCGCTGGGACGCCCATTACTCTTTACGAGAGGCAAAGTGGTTTGTCTTCCTGGGTTTGCTGGTTTTTCCGCTAAGTTTCCTCAATTTTTCACCTTTTGACGGCAGCCTGCTTACGCTTGGCGGGCATGCTGCCCAGCCGATTGTGCTGATTCTCAGCGCGCTTCCGATTCTCCTGGCGGTGGGGCTGGTGGGACCTTTGCTTGCGGTTTTGCTGGGCATAGGAACGGGCTTAACACAGGTGTTTAGGTTAAGTCAGGACCCAATGGTCGTTTTCTTCTACGTCAGTCTGGCACTTGCGTTTTCATGGGTTTTGACCCGAGAAAAGACGCGCTGGGTGACGGATTGGAAGCAGCATATCACCGCGCAAGTTGGGCGGGCGTATTCACTCAGCCTGCCAATCATCATTCTGACCCAGTTTACCCACGCTCTGCTGCAAAATCAGCGCAATTTACCGGAAATCCTAGAACAGATCCTGATCCTGTCGGTCAGCCACCTGCC
>LUZV01000031.1 GCA_001603765.1 Anaerolineales bacterium Chloro_02
CCATCGGACATCCCCGATCACGTTCTATTCAAGATCGAAAATCTGCAAGAATGGGTCGCTGCTGCCGATCCTTCGATCCGGACAAGTTCCGCGACCTTCCCGGTCGAACAGATCGCAGGAAGCGCCGACATCCTCGCCAATGTGATGGACGAACCGGACACGGACGGGATATTCCGCCGCGCAAGTCTTTTCCGCATCTTTCATAACCGGATGATTCCCTCCCCCGGTCTGGCCGCATTCGCCGCCGGCTGCCTCCGGTTTCCAAAGGGCCGTGCCGAACCGGCCGTCTGTTCGGGACTTTTGGAAACCGACCGGCTCGTGGTTTGCGGAAAGAGTATCCCCGTGGACCCGAGCGGGAAAATGATCCTGCGCTTCCGCGGCCGATCCGGGACCTTTCAGTCATTCAGTGCAGCCGCGGTGATCGAGTCCGAGCTGATGGCCGCGTCCGGGGGCAGGGAGACCATAGAAAACGCCGATTCGCTCAAAGACGCCTACGTCTTTTTCGGCTTCAGCGCCCCCGGCCTCCTCGACCTCCGGCCGACTCCCGTCAGCAGTATTTCTTCGGGGGTTGAAATCCACGCCACGGTGCTGGACAACCTGTTATCCGGAGATTTTCTCCGGGACAGCCGGCCTCTCGCCGTGGGGCTTTTCACATCAATCTTGACGCTGCTGGCCTCCCTCTCGGTCGTCATGTTTGGAAAACACGCATGGCACAGCATGACGGCCTTTGCCTTCTATGTGCCCCTTCCCTTCGCAATCGGCTTTGCCGCCTACCCGCTCGGCTTCTGGTGGCCCATAGTGGTCATGGAGGTTGCAGTGATTTTCAGCCTTATCGGTGCCACCGCACTCAACTACGCGACCGAAGGAAGGCTCAAATCCTTCTACAGGAAGGCCTTTCGGCATTATCTGAGCCCCGCCGTCATTGACCGACTCCTGGAAGATCCTTCCCGCCTGAGGCTTGGCGGAGAACGCAAGGTGTGCACCATCTTCTTTTCGGACCTGGAAGGATTCTCAACGTTTTCCGAAAAGCTCGACCCCGAAGCGCTTACATCCCTTCTGAACAATTATCTCTCCGAAATGACGGATATCATTCTGGATGAGGGCGGCACTCTCGACAAGTACGAAGGCGATGCCATCATCGCCTTCTGGAATGCGCCGGTCGAGCAGGCGGACCATGCCGAACGCGCCTGCCGCGCCGCCGTTAAATGCCAGCACAGACTCGCCCAGATCAGAGAAGAATTCCACCGTAGGACGGGCGCACTTCTGAATATGCGGATCGGAATTCATACGGGAGAAGTGGTTGTCGGGAATTTAGGATCGAAAAAACGCTTCGATTACACCGTGCTCGGAGATGCAGCCAACCTCGCGTCGCGCCTTGAGGGAGCCAATAAGGCTTTCGGCACCTACACAATGATTTCCAAAGAAACGTGGAAAAGGACCGAAGGCAGACTTGCGGGCCGGCTGATCGGCAGCATCCGCGTGGTCGGCCGCGCCGCTCCGGTCCGGGTTTTCGAACCGGCGGCTCCGGAGACTGCCGGGCAGGACCGTGACACCCTGTTTGAAAAAGGCGTTTCCCTGTGCTGCGACAAGAAGTGGGAGGATGCACTCGAAATCTTTGACCGCTTCCCGGATGATCCGGCCGCACGGACCTATGCCAACCGCTGCCGCCACATCCTGGCCAACCCGCACGAAACCTGGGACGGAGTATGGAACTTGACGAATAAATAGTATGGGTTCAGTAGATCAATTTCCGGCAGGATCTGCTAACGATTCAGACTACTCCGCTTTCAAGATTGAACTATACGCGACGACATAAATAATTGCGCAATGTAATTTCAGGGCTGGGTCCCATCCTGTTCTCAGGCTTCGCGAACCAGCCGGTGTTTTTGGTACAGAACCAGGTGCCGGAAATCGACGGTGACGTCAAATCCGGTCTTGACGGCATCACGGTAGGAACTGGCGGAGGCGCCGTCGCCGGTTATGGTTTCAAATTCACACGGCAGGATTGGCCTTGGGGATAGTGATTTCATGGACGAGCAGGAGAGGCAGACCCTGGCATGGAGATTTCAAACATTAGGAGAGATATAGCAAATACAGCAAATTAGGATACAAGCATGTGCTCAGAATTCATGAACAGGCTGGGGAGGTGGCAAACTGAGCAATCGCCGTTTGTACTTTGCCCTTTCCCGATAGAATGCGCCTATGTCACCGGGCCGGACTAATTTTAGATTGGGGTGTTGCCGGTTTTTTGAGCTTGTCACGAATGCGGATCTGCCCCGGCTGCCCCTTGTTTTGAACACGCTTTTCGATCTCAAACAATTTTATTTCCGATACCAACTCACTGAGCTTTGAATAGCCGTAGTTTCTCGGATCAAATTCCGGCGCCTGTTTCACGATGTTGCTGCCGACCGCTGAAAGACCAGCCCATCCGCTCTCATCCGAAGCAGCCTCGATGGCACTGCGAAAGAGACGCACCAATCTCGTATTTCCCTTGAGTTCATTCGCTTTCTGCTTTCGAGCATCATCATCAGAGATCTCTTTTGCGACAACCACTTCGGTGAAGATGAATTTGTCACAGGCGGAGACAAAGGGCCGTGGGGTCTTTCTCTCACCAAATCCCAAGACCAAATAACCCTCCTCTCGAATGCGGGAGGCCAGGCGCGTAAAATCGCTGTCACTGGAGACCAGACAAAAACCCTCAAAACGCCGAGTGTAGAGGAGATCCATCGCATCGATGATCATCGCGCTATCTGTGGCATTTTTTCCGGTGGTGTAGCGAAACTGTTGAATGGGCTGAATAGAGTGCTCAAGTAGAACGGCTTTCCAGCCTCCCAATTGCGGGGTCGTCCAGTCACCGTAGATCCGCTTCACGCTTGCAACACCGTACTTTGCGATCTCCGCCAGCAATCCTTCCGTAATGGAAGGGTTTGCATTGTCTGCATCAATCAAAACCGCAAGCCTGTTCTGTGCAGGTGTTTCACTGCTCATTCGCCTGTTCCTTTCATCCGAAACCGAAAATCGCCCCGACTTGCCCCAAGTTTTGCTGTTGGGGTTCGCTCCGCTCACTCCAACCTACCGGGCTAACCAGAGTAACGCCACGCGGGCAAAGAACCTTCTGAAAGTACCGGCCAATGTGCGTGGTTTGGCACCAGGTCCAGGCAATTGTTATATTTATTTATTGATTGTTGCAATAATATCCGATAGATATCTATAACACACATCCATAGCATAGTCGTTGAAAATATTTTCCGGATGAAAATAGGATGAATTTTCTAAGCTTCTCTTCATTTCACTTGCAGCATCACAAAAATGTTTCTTATTCTTCTTAGACAGCAAGGTGTATTTTTTCTCACTGCTGTCCGGTTAAGAATCAATAAAT
>LUZV01000032.1 GCA_001603765.1 Anaerolineales bacterium Chloro_02
GCTGGAAAAAGGCGGCATTCGTGATTTGATTGCCGACATTTATGATATGGATGGTCAGGAAGTGACTACGCAAGTCGCCGACAGTATCAAGGATATCGGTTTCCGTTTTGCCTCCCAATCCGGCTCCACGCTGGCGGTCGCTGATATCACCGTTCCGCCAGAAAAAGCCGAATACATCCAGACGGCGCTGCTGGAAGTAGAACGTGTTCAGAAAGAATATCGCCGTGGTTTGCTGACAGAGCAGGAACAGAACGACCTGATTATTGAAGTATGGCAAGACACAACAAAGAAGGTTGGAGACGCAGTTAAAAAGCATCTTGATCCAAATGGCAACCTTTCCACGATGGCTGTTTCCGGGGCAACAAAAGGTGGTTTTAGCCCTATTTCACAGATGGCTGGAATGCGCGGTTTGATGGCTGATCCGTCTGGTCGAATTATCCCAATGCCTATCCGCTCAAACTTCCGTGAAGGGCTGTCCGCGCTGGAATACTTTATTTCCACGCATGGTACCCGCAAGGGCTTGGCTGATACCGCTATCCGAACCGCTGACGCAGGGTATCTGACAAGGCGTTTGGTGGATGTTGCGCAGGATATGATCATCAATAGTGAAGACTGCGGCACCGAGGAAGGCATTTGGATTTCAGCGGCAGATGACGTGGCAGGACAGCCTTTTAGCGAACGAATTTTTGGACGTCTGCTGGCGGAACGTGTCCTTGACGCCGAAACCGGCGAGGTCATCGGTGAACCCAACGACATGATTAATAAGGAACTCAGCCGTAAGATCATTAAAGCTGGAGTGAAGAAGGTGAAAGTGCGTTCTCCACTAACCTGTGAGCTAATTCACGGGATTTGTTCACGATGCTACGGTATGGATCTTGGTCGGGGCAATCTGGTTGAACTTGG
This sequence comes from Anaerolineales bacterium Chloro_02, assembly GCA_001603765.1. Taxonomy (GTDB): domain Bacteria; phylum Chloroflexota; class Anaerolineae; order Anaerolineales; family Anaerolineaceae; genus Mesolinea. Next base: position 904 of record LUZV01000032.1, read on the forward strand.
GTCGGCTGTCGGTGTTGTGGCTGCCCAGTCCATTGGTGAGCCTGGCACACAGCTGACACTGCGAACCTTCCACACGGGTGGTGTGGCAGGCGGCGGTGATATTACCACTGGTCTTCCCCGTGTTGAGGAGCTTTTTGAAGCACGGCGGATGCCCCGCGGCGAAGCAGTAATCACTCAAATAAACGGCAAAGCCCACATTATGGTTTCCGACAAGAATCCTGATATTCGCACTGTGCGCGTGGAAAGCAGCGGGATGGTCTCTCAGCGCTATGCTATCCCGACTGGTTGGGAAATCATGGTGCAGGATGAAGACGAAGTCAAAAAAGACGCGGTGCTTGCAGTTCACGAAGAAACAGCCGTTAGAGCGGAACACGAAGGCAGAGTGCGGATCGAGGACGGCGAGGTTGTGGTTTCGTATGAAGATCGCATAAGCGAGGATTACGAAATTCCTTCGACTTCCCGCCTTTTGATTTCTGAAGGACAAATGGTGATTGCGGGCGAACAGCTGACCGAAGGGTCGCTCAACCCCCATACCATTTTGAAGATCAATGGTCCTGAGGCAACTGAACTTTATCTGCTGAAGGAAATCCAACAAGTTTACCGCACGCAGGGTCAGAACATCAACGACAAGCATTTTGAGGTCATTATCCGCAAGATGCTGAATAAGGTTCAGATCACTCGCCCCGGCGACTCGGAATTCCTGCCGCAGGATTTGGTTGACCGCCTTGAAATCCGCAAAATCAATGATGACCTGGTGGCACGCGGTCTGCGCCCCGCGCGCTTCCTGAACGTGTTGTTAGGTGTCTCGAAGGCATCGCTGAGCACGGATTCGTTCCTCTCCGCGGCGTCCTTCCAACATACGATTAAGGTTCTGGCTGGCGCGGCGATCTCCTCCAAGGAAGACCCGCTTTATGGCTTGAAGGAGAACGTCATCATTGGCAAGCTCATTCCGGCCGGAAATGGCTTTGTTCCTGGTCGCTTTGATGATCAGTTGGCAGAGACAGATCTGGGCAACCTTGATATTGCTAACCAGCAGATGCATATTTTCACCGATGATGCAGACCTTTCAGAAGGTTTGTATGACGATGAAGACGATATTGAAGCTGGCGATTATGATTTGTATGATGAGGGTGGGCTCGACGATGATGAAGACCTCACGGACGATGAAGAGTAGTCCAACGAGGAGTATGTAATAAAAAAGACCCGGAGTGGACCATCACTTCGGGTTTTTTTATGCTATAGTTGGTGAAAATTGAGAAAAATAACGGCTGAAGCAGAGAAAGAGCGGAATATGAACTCAACCGCCACCCAAAAAGTTAATATCAACGCTGAGATGCAACAATCGTATCTGGATTATGCGATGAGCGTCATTGTTTCGCGCGCGCTGCCTGACGCGAGAGACGGTCTGAAACCGGTTCAGCGGAGAATCTTGTATGCCATGTACGATATGGGCATACGCGACGACACTCCGCATAAAAAATCGGCTCGTATTGTTGGCGAAGTGCTTGGCAAATATCATCCGCACGGCGATACGGCTGTTTATGACGCGATGGCAAGGATGGCGCAGGACTTTTCGGAGCGCTATCTTTTGGTCGATGGACAGGGGAACTTCGGCAGTGTGGACGGTGATCCACCAGCAGCCATGCGCTACACTGAAGCAAGACTTTCTTCGCCTGCGATCGAGATATTACGCCAACTCGACCTGGATACCGTTGATTACATTGACAATTTTGACGGAACGTTAAAAGAGCCGGAAGTGCTGCCTTCCGCAATCCCGAACATGCTAGTTAATGGGGCTTCGGGTATAGCCGTTGGGATGGCAACCAACATCCCGCCTCACAACCTCGGGGAAGTGGTGGACGCTTTGGTGATGATGCTTGAAAACTGGGATGACATTGAAAACATCACTGTCGAAGACATCATGCGTTTCATCAAAGGACCTGATTTTCCGACCGGTGGTTTGATTATTCAGGACGAAGGCTCAATCCCTCTGACGACGATTTACGGCAGCGGAAATGGAACGGTAAAAGTACGAGCGCGCACGCGGATTGAGGAAATGTCTCGCGGGCGGATGAGGATCATCGTGACTGAATTGCCCTACATGGTCAATAAATCCGCGCTGATCGAGAGGATCGCCGAGATCTCGCGCGAAGGCGGGCTGGAGGGTCTTTCGGACCTGAGGGATGAATCGGATCGGCAGGGTATGCGGATCGTGATCGACCTGAACAAAAACGCTGACCCTGAGGAAGTTTTAGCAACGCTGTATAAACGCACTCAGATGCATAACACTTTCGGGATCAACATTCTGGCTTTAGTGGATGGCAGCCCGCACCGCTTGACCCTGAAACAGGCTCTGAGAGTCTTCGCGGATCACCGATTGACGATTATCCGAAGGCGCAGCGAGTATCTGCTGAAGAAAAACGAAGATCGACTGCACATTCTGGAAGCGCTAAAGGTGGCAATCGATCATATTGATGAAGTCATCCGGATTATCCGAAAATCCGCATCAGTAGAAGAAGCGCGCGAGAACCTGATGGCAAAGTATAAGCTTGATGAAATTCAGGCGAACGCGATTCTCGAGATGCCGCTGCGCCGTTTAGCCTCGTTGGAACGGAAGAAAATTGAGGATGAATTCAAGGAAGTCAGTAAAACTATTGCTGAACTCAAAGCGCTGCTGAAGTCGCCTAAAATGATGCGCAAAGTGGCAGTAGAGGAGCTGAAAGCAATTAAACAGAAATATGGCGACTCCAGGCGGACTCAGATTATTCACTTGGGCGAAGGCGAAAAGGCATCAGATATGTTTACGATGACCGACGTCATGCCAGTGGAGAACTTCTGGATTGAAGCGAGCGAAAACGGGCTGCTTTCGCGAACGGACGCGGATAAACCCAATCGGCTCGGTGGCGATGGCGCCCCATGGAATATGGTCCGCACGAACACCCATCAAACCATCTTTTTGGTGACGACAGAAGGAAAGGCAGCGGCAATCTCTTCTTACTCGGTGCCGGTACAGAAGGCTGATGAAGAGGGCGTGCCCGTTTCGAAGTTGGCGCCGCTGCATCAAAATGATATCCTTCAAGGGATTTTTGCCGTCCCAATCAATGGGGAGCCGGCAGATGAGCGCTTTGTAGTCACAGTTACCAGGCAGGGCATGATTAAACGCTCAGCGATCTCGGATCTGCCCGGGGCATCGGCTAGCGCGTTTACGTTGGTGAAGGTCAACGATAACGACGAGCTATTTGAGGTGCTGCTGACAAGGGGCAATCAGGATATTCTGCTGACGACAGCCAGCGGGATGGCGATTCGATTTAGTGAAACCGAAGTCAGGGCAATGGGGTTGATCGCGGCGGGTGTAAACGCGATTAAATTAAAGCCCGGCGATTATGTTGTTGGCGCCTCTATTGTTGAAGACAAAGATGAGGTGGCGATGATCACCCAAAGAGGTTTGGCAAAGCGCATGCCAGGAACGGAGTTCCCGGTGCAGGGCAGGTATGGGCAGGGTGTGATTGGCTGGAAGCTCGGCAAAGAAGATCAAATTTGCGCGGTCATTGTTGGAAAACTGACCGATAAAGGCATCTGCCATTTTCAGAAGAGTGCCAGCAAGGTCTTTACAATCACAAACGCCATCAGTAGAAAACGAGCCTCAAATGGGCAGGAACTGTTTACACTAAAGCCCAATGATGAAGTGATTGGCTTCACCAACCTGGACGATTTTGTTCAGTTTTGGGAAAAAGCTTAGCCTTGCGCCGCGTTTGGGCTGAGGTTGCCCTCGAGATCCAGCTCCTTCGCGATTTTGCGCATAGCCATAATTGAAAAATCAACGTGCTGCCAAAGATCCAGCCCGAATTCCTGGGCACCTTGAGCAATTAAATCCCGATCGGCGCCAGCCGCGAAGGATTTATCTTTCCATTTCTTACGGACGGATGATGCCTGAAGATCGTAAAGCGAGCGGGAGGGTCTGACGAGAGCCACTGCGGTAATCAGACCCGTCACCTCGTCGCAAGCGAAAAGAGCTTTGGCAAGGCGGCTCTCGCGAGGGATGCCGGTATGGTCAGAATGCGCGCCAATAGCTTCTATCACGTCTTCAGGAACACCAGCCTCGCGCAAGATAGGCAGCCCAGCCAGGGGATGTTCTTCGGCAGTTGGGTGTATCTCCCAGTCAAAATCGTGAAGCAAGCCTGTCAAGCCCCACAAGTCAATATCCTCACTGAGCGCTTCGGCATAAGTGCGCATGACAGCCTCGACACTGAGCATATGGCGCACGAGGGCTTCGTTTTTAACATAGGTTCTCACAAAATCCAAAGCTTGTTGTCGCTGCATAAACACCTCTCAGGGAGTAAAAATGGGTTCTGGTTTGCCCAGAATTGGTTCTGGTTTTAGAAAAAAGACATCAAGATAGGCTGCCACGCTGGCAAAAACCTCCCGAAAATTCCAGAAAATGTATCGGCTGCGAAGATAATCGGACTGTTTCACCGCTAAACCGGAGGCTTTGAGACCAAACTGATTACACAGGAAAATCATCCGCGGCAAATGGTAATTTTGAGTTGTGATGATGACTGAATTTAGGCCGAATATTTCTTTAGCGCGGTAGCATGTGTCGTAAGTGCGGCGACCGGCATAGTCAATGACGACGTCCGCTTCCGGAACGCCTTGCTCAACCGCGTAATTTGCCATAACACCGGGTTCGTTGTAGTGGATTGAACTGTTATCGCCAGAAACGAGGATTTTTTGAACTTTTCCGGCAAAATAAAGATCAATCGCGCCGTCCAGCCTGTCTCGCAGGGCGAGAGTCGGGCGACCGTCAGCAGTGATGCCAGCGCCGGGGACCAGGGCAACCTGGGCTGACGGGATTGAATCAAGATCAAAGATCTGAGATTGAGTGGTCATGATCAGCGCAACGCGGGAAAGACCAAGCAGAAAAAAAGAAACGCAGGCAAGGATCAAGAGAAGACGGATGAACTTTTTCATGGCGATCAATTGGAAAGAAGATCGGCAAGCCGCACGTTCGTGACAGCCAGCAGTTCGCGCAGGGTGGAATAGGCGCTATCCGGCAAAGGTTCCAGCGCCGCGACTTCATAGTTGAGCGCGAGGCTGAGCTGAGCCTTACCGGCATCTGTCCGGGCGAATTCGCGCAAAAAATCAGATACGCGGGACTGCAGACTGAGATCCACCTGAGGGGAAAAAGACAAATTTAGATTTGGGATGATCTGAGGGGATAGCCACAGGACGGGGAGCTTTTCAATCGTGTCTGGGAGGTCTTTTATGACCTCAGACGAAGTGCGCGGGTCCGCCGAAACGGCGTAGGTGGCGGCGTAACCGCAGACGCCTTTGATGTAAAGCGCTCGGATGGCGGCACTGTACGAATAAGTTTGGACTGGCTCAAGGAACGGGATGTTGTTTTGGATCAGGTAGCCCAGAGGGACCCAATAACCTGCCAGCGAATGGTCGTCCGTCAGGCAGCCGCGCAGACCAGAGAGCTGCGCCAGCGCGGCGCTGGCAGGGGCTGTGGAAGTATGTGTGCCGACGTTGAAATACGGCACCATGCCGCTATCGGAATGACCAAGGAACTGTACGCCGTAGCCTGTGACGCCGAGGTGGTTGCTGACAAGGAGAGACGTGGCAAGCCCTTTTTGGGAAGCAAGCAGATATTCAACCGGCTGCAACCAGGCAAAATGCACCTGCTGCCGCTGAAGGGCATATTCAAGATCGTGATAACTGCTGAAAAAACGAGCCGTAACGCTTTGCTGTAAGAGGATTCCAAGCTGGTTGGCGATTTCCGATAGAGCAGATTGCTGTTCGGTTGTGGGAGATGGATGAACCAACGCAATCACAATGGGGTTTTCAGCTGACCCTAACGCGGCAGGAGTGGGGGTGAAAGTGGGCATGGCGGTTGGGTAGCCAGGGTTGGGGGTGGAAGTGGAAAAGTCGTGCGAGAGGGTTGGAACTGTTTGTCCGCTGACCCCGCAGGCAGAAAGCAGCAGGCTCGCAACAAGGCTCAGAATCAAAAATGACTTACGCATGTCAAACATGCCTGAATTTTACCTTATTTCACTCACTGAATTGTTTGGCGGGAAGCTGGTCTTAATGTGAACATAATTAACTATCAATACTGTAAAGATTATGCCTGTTGTGGCGAAATCGCTGATAAGTAAGCTGCTTGGTGCCTTTCCTGAACAGGCGCTTGCTGCGGAAATGGTTGTTGGCCGGTTTTATCTCAACTCAGGTATGCTAAAATCGAAGAAAAGGCTGGAGGTCAGGATGGAGATCAAAACTGTAAAGATAGTGAAACCGGAATTAATCAATTTTGTGCTTGGGCAGTCCCATTTTATCAAGACGGTTGAAGATGTTCACGAGGCATTGGTGAGCACGGTGCCCGGGATCAAGTTTGGGCTGGCGTTCTGCGAGGCGTCGGGAGAGTGCCTGGTTAGGTGGACGGGCACGGATGAGGAAATGATCAAGCTGGCACAACAAAACGCGCTGGCGATTGGCGCGGGGCACAGCTTTATCCTTTTTTTGGGTGAAGGTTATTACCCGATCAATGTTCTGAAAATCCTCCAAAACGTCCCTGAAATTTGCGGTTTTTTCTGCGCCACGGCCAACCCAACGGAAGTGATTGTGATAGAGACCGAACTCGGACGAGGGATTTTAGGCGTGGTGGATGGATTTTCGCCGAAAGGGATCGAAGACGAAGCCGGGATTGCGTGGCGCAAGGGGCTGCTGAGGAAGATTGGGTATAAGTTTTAGCTCAATCCTGACGCAGCGGAAGCTTCAGCTGTGAGATCATGCCCAAGACGGCTTTAGCCCGGTGGCTGATCTGATTCTTTACTGATGGCTCAAGTTCTGCCATAGTTTGGTCGGAGGAATCAACCAGAAAGATCGGATCATAGCCAAACCCATTCTTTCCGCGGAATTCCGGGATGATCTGACCGCTGCAAATGCCGTGGCTGTGCTTCAGCCGACCTTGCCGGTCCAATAGCACTACCTCGCAGTGGAAGGCAGCGCGCCAGGGCTGAGGATACGGCTTAAGGAGTTCAAGCAGATAGAGGCAGCGGTCGGTGCTGGTGGCGTTTGGGTCAGGTAAAAGTCGGTTCGATTGAATGCCAGGGGCGCCATCCAACGCCTCAACTTCCAGGCCGGAATCGTCCGCCAGTACCGAGAATTTTCCACCCTGCCAATAGGATTGGGCTTTTAAATAAGCATTTTCGTAATAGGTGCTGCCGTTTTCCTCAACATCGCTTAGGATGCCAAATTCAGTTGGAGTGTGGAGCACCACATCGTAAGGCGAAAAGATAGATTTGAACTCGAGAACCTTATGCTGGTTGGATGTGGCAAGTAGAAATGAGGCGGTCATGGTCTGGGCTCTCTGGTTTCTGAGCGTTGGGCTCCTGGGATGTTATAATCAAAAAAAGCTTGGGAAATTGTAACTTACTATGGAAAAAATGCGCATACCTCTACGGACAAATATCGGATACTTTTTCAATAGACCGATCGGTTTTTCACGGGATTTCACAATGGAATATCCCGAAATCTTCATTGATCCCGATTTGCAGTTATTTAACCTGTCAGGGCGCTACACAATCTCGCGCACACGCGAAGGTCTTCTACTGCAAGCCTGGATTGAAGCGGAAATTGAGAGCCAATGCAGCCGCTGCCTGGATTTATTCCGCGCTAAGGTTTCAACCGATTTTGAGGAACTTTATGTTTTTGGCAATCGAGTGCAGGAAGAATTGGATGAGGAAGTTGTACCTGAGGATGGATATATTGACCTCGGGAAACCCATCCGGGATTATTTGCTGCTTGACCTGCCGATGAATCTGATCTGTAAGCAAGACTGCAAAGGCATTTGCGTGGAGTGCGGCATCAACCTCAACCTGCAGATATGCGAGCATACTGACAGACGGATAATCTTCGATTAATTAGACAAACGTTTATCCCAGTTCGATAGATGATAAAATACCTCATCAAGTTTTGATGAGGAGTTTTGATATGACTGAGAACATATTGATTGCCGTTGCATGGCCTTACGCCAATTCGGATATCCACGCCGGGAATATCACTGGGTCTCACCTTCCGGGTGATATTGTGGCTCGATACCATCGCTTGCGCGGTCGGAATGTTCTGATGGTCAGCGGTTCAGACTCGCACGGCACCGCAATTACTATCAAAGCGGACCAGATGGGCAAAACCCCTGAAGAAATTTACAAATACTACCATCCCCGTTTTATCGAGCTGTTTCAGAAGCTGGGGATTGGCTATGACATTTTCACTTCCACCCACACCGAAAACCACTTTGACGTGGCGCAAAAAGTGTTCCTAACCCTGCTTGAAAACGGCTACCTGAAAACAAGCGTCTCCAAGCAATGGTATAGCGAGGCGCTTGGTCGATTCCTGCCGGACCGCTATGTGGAGGGAACGTGCTATTTCTGCGGCAACACCGACGCGCGCAGCGACCAATGCGAAAAATGCGGGAATGAGTTGGAAGCGGAAAAACTGATCGATCCGCGATCCAGAGTGGACGGGTCGAGACCTGAATTAAGAGAAACTGAACACTTTTTCCTCGATCTTTCTTCATTGGAACCACAAATCGAGAGCTTTCTGAAAGCGCGTGAAAGCTATTGGCGCCCGAACGTCCTGAGGCAATCGCTTGGGACGATCCAATCAGTGGGGCTTAAACCGACATCCATTACGAGAGACCTTGACTGGGGTATTCCGGTGCCGCTGGAGGACTGGAAGGGCAAGAGTCTCTATGTCTGGTTTGAGGCGGTGATGGGCTACCTGTCTTCCACTATTGAGTGGGCTAAGCTGGTGGGAGAGGCCGATTCATGGCGCAATTGGTGGTTTGATCAAAACGCGAAAGCTTTTTACTTCATCGGCAAAGATAATATTACGTTCCACGCCGTTACGTGGCCGGCAGAGCTGTTGGGAATGGGTGATGGGTTCGACCGCCGAATGGGCACAGAGGATCCGCAGCGTTTGGTTTTGCCCTACAACGTGCCGGCAAATGAGTTTATGAACCTTGAAGGGCGTAAGATCAGCGGTAGCCACAACTGGGCGGTCTGGGGTCTGGACGCGCTGGAGAGATACGACGCGGACGCGATCCGCTATTACCTGACTGTAGCGATGCCGGAACAGCGCGACACGGATTGGGACTGGGAGGAGTTCTTCCAGCGCAACAATAACGAGCTTGTCGCGACTTGGGGCAACCTGGTGAACCGGGTGCTTTCGTTTACATATAAAAATTTTGACGGAAAAATCCCAAATCCAGAACAGCTGCGTGAAAGTGACCAAGAGCTGCTGCGGGTGATTAGGGCCGGGTTTGATAGCGTTGCAGCAAAACTTGAACAAGTGGAGCTGAAATCTGCGCTGGCTGAGGTGATGGCGCTGGCCGGTGAGGTGAACAAGTATCTGGACGTCCACGGGCCCTGGTTTGAGATCAAATCCGACCGCGAACAAGCCGCGAAATCGCTCTATACCGCGATTCAGGCAATTGATTGGATCAAAGTGATGAGCGCTCCTTTCCTCCCACACACAAGCGAAACTCTTCATCGGCTTTTGGCAAACGAAACCCCGCTTTTTGGCAGTCAATTCACACAATCGGTGACGGATAACCTCGGAGAGCACGAAATCTTGGGTCTGGATTCCCGCGGGGCTGAAGCCCGAACCGGAAATGACGTCTGGAAAGCCGGGATGCTGGAAGGTGGAAGAACTTTCAATCAGCCTGTACCGCTAATCAAAAAGCTTGATCACAAAATTGTTGAAGAAGAACGGGCGAGGCTGGGTAAGAGCTCATAGCTCATTAGCAGAATTTCGGAAATAGCGAGAAGGGTTAGCGTCAGATCAACTTTGATGTTACCCGGCGCGCAGCGGCTTTAGGTTTGCGGCGAGCAGTTGTTTTGGGTGAATTCTTTCAGGTAGAAGGGCAAGTCGGCGAGCAAATTACCCATCAATCTCTCAAGTCGGGAACGCCAAAGGTCAACTTCGCCATCGGTTTCGGAGGCATGGCGCGTTATAAGATCCGAGACTGATCTCAGGGCAAGCCAGGGTATCTGATTTCTGGCGGCGACCCAGGCAAAAGCGCCTGTTTCCCAATCCGCGGCAACAGCCTGATGGATTTTGGTGAGCCTGTCGAAGGCGGAAAAATCAACATCCTGGTCTGCCGAAGCGAGCCGGGCAAAGCGCGTGTTTGGCGGCAGTGGGCTTTTAATCCATGAGTATCCATTTGAGGACTGATAGTGCTTTAATGCCGCGATCGGATCATCCATGCGTTCAAAAATGTCATAAACAACCACGTCATTGACGATAAGCGTCTCGCCAATCACGCTATATCCCTCAAACCCACCACAAGTTCCGAGATTAATGATCAAGTCTGGTTGATAGCGGTCGATGATGAATTGCGCTGCGCTGGCAGTGGAGATTTTTCCCCAGCCGGAATGGAAAAAGAGGCATGGAAAACCGGACAGCTCAAACCCAAAAGACTCGCCAAGTGGGGTTTGGTGAATAGCGTTCGGCTGTAGAATTGCGCGAACAGCCGCCCATTCGCCATTGGCGCTGACTAAAACAGGTATTGGGGTGGTTGGCATTTTTTATGCCGGCTGGACTTTTTTGCCGACCGAGGCGATATAAGCGGTGAAGCGTTCCTGACCGTCCAGGTCGAGCACGGCATTCGCCTGTTCGTCTTTAAATGCGGCGATCGCGCAGACACCGTAACCAATGGATTCGGCAGCCAGGTACAAATTCTGGCAAACGTGCCCCGCGTCAATATCGATATAACGATAGGCGCGAGTCCCATAGCGCCAGGACGTACGGTAAACCTCCGCAGCCCAGAAGAAGGTAACCGCGGAAGTGAGGACCTGCCTTTGGTTAGTGGTGGCGGCATGCGCTTCTTTGAGCGACTGGTTACCCGGTCGGAAGACTTCAAGCGCATGAGGTTCGGGCAGATAGTGGTAGATACCAGGTTCCAGGTCGCTCACTCGCTGGACGGCGAGATAGGTCTCGAAAGGATGGCGCGACCCCGCGGACGGCACGTAGCGCCGCGTGACCTTTTCAGGTTGGGGCGCTTCGCGCAAACCCTGAGTGAGCAGGAGTAAATAGCCGAGCTCAGCGAGAGACATAAAAGCTTCGGTATCGTATCGCCGGTGGGTGCGGCGGTTGAGGGCAAGCTGATAGAAATTGTTATCAGGTGGGGTAAACAGGGTAGGGTCGGGCAGCGCCACACGCGGCAAATTTGGGTCTGAGGCAGCTAAATACTGCGGGAAAGGTTCGCCCAACTCTTCGGATGAAGGTCCCATATTGGCATAGCGCGTAGCCCGCAGAAAAGCATCTCCAGTTGGTTCAAATTTCGCCATTTTTCACCTCTTAGAAACGGATCATCGAAAGGATCATAGCCAACACAATAATCACGGCGAGAACCGCCATGAGTATCTTATTTGCTCGACCTGAGTTGCTTGTGTTTTTTGCCATACTTACTCCAATTGTGCTTTGATTGCCTCAGCCATTTCCGAAGAAATGCCCTTAATTTTTATGATTTCCTCCACCGGAGCGGCAAGGATGCCATCGATTGAGCCAAAGCGAGAAATGAGCTCTTTTCGCCGGGCAGGTCCAATGCCAGGGATGGAATCCAAGCGTGAAACCAAACCGATTTTACCACGTTGATTGCGGTGCGCGGTGATCGCAAAGCGGTGAGCTTCATCGCGAATCCTTTGAATAAGATAAAATCCCTGAGAATGATCATCCAGGCGAACTGAGTCGGTTTTCCCCGGCAAAAACAGCTCTTCTTCCTGCTTTGCCAACCCCACGACAGCGAATTGCCCCTGGAGGTCAAACTCCTGAATGACTTCCACTGCCTGACGCAGCTGCCCTTTTCCGCCGTCAACAATCAGAAGGTCGGGCAGCAATGAGAATGCCAGGTCAGGTTTGTGACCGGGTTGATCTTTTTCTTGCTGCTCAGTTACATAGCGGTTTATTCTCCGTTTGAGCACTTCGCGCATGGAAGCGAAATCGTCCGGTGTGCTAAGAGTCTTGATGTTAAAGCGACGATAGTGCTTTTTGGCGGGCACTCCCTGCTCAAAAACAACCATACTGCCGACACTGGCGGTACCCTGGATGTTTGAGATATCGTAGCACTCGATCCGGTTGGGCGCTTCGGGCAGTCCCAAAATCGCCTGTATCTCAGAAAGCGCCTGATGTTGACGGTCTTTATCGGCTTTCCATCGCATTTCGAGGGATTTGAGCGTTTCCTGCGCGTTCTCTGAAGCCATCTTCACCAATTCTTTGCCCTGACCGCGCTTGGGGACAGTGAGCTGCACTTTTTCGCCGCCCCGGCGGGTGTTTAGCCATTCTTTGATGATGCGGGCTTCTTCAACCTCTTCAGGTAGTAAAACTTTGTTTGGGACGTAAGCCGCCTGGGAGTAAAACTGCTTGATAAACTCCTCGAGAATATCGGAATTGTCTTCGGCTTCGGTTCCTTCGAGGATGAAATATTCCCGCCCGATCAGTTTTCCAGACCGAATAAAGAAAACCTGCACACAGGCTTCACCCTTTGAGCGCGCCATGGCAATGACGTCCGAATCCTGACGTTCATCCGAAATGATTTTCTGCCGCTCCACAACCCTTTCAATCGCCTGTATCTGGTCGCGGTAGACAGCCGCTTTTTCGTAGTTGAGGTTGTCGGAGGCGTCCGCCATGGCTTGCCTGAGGCGGCTCATGACCGGGTCGGTGCGACCTTCGAGGAATTTGCAGAGGTCATCGATCATCTGGCGATATTCCGCCTGGTTGACCGCGCCGACACATGGCGCAGAGCAAAGCTTGATGTCGTAATAGAGACAGGCGCGCTCGTCCTTGCCGGTAATTTCACGCGCGCAGGTGAGATAGGGGAAGATTTTTCGCAGCACGTCGAGCGTTTGGTGGACTGCCCAAACAGAGGTATAGGGACCAAAGTAGCGTGAGCCGTCGTTGATCATGTTGCGGGTGACTGTTAGCTTCGGGAAGGGGTCAGACCAATGGACTTTGATGTAAGGGTAGCGCTTATCGTCTTTAAGCCGGACGTTGTAAAAAGGGCGGTGCAGCTTTATGAGATTCATCTCGAGAATCAAAGCTTCGAGTTCGGAAGCGACCACAATCCACTCGATGTCTCTGATTTTCCGCACCATCTGCCGGGTTTTATAGGTTTGGTCGGAGGATTGTTGGAAATAGGAGCGCACGCGATTTTTAAGGTTGATAGCTTTACCAACGTAAATGATGGCGCCTTCTCCATCCTTCATCAGGTAGCAGCCAGGTTTATCGGGCAGGGTGGCAAGAATGCCCTTAATTTTTTCCGAATACTCCATAGGCACATTTTAACAGATAAAGATAAGCAAAAAATATGAGAATAAGGTGGGGGTTGGTATAATCTCAGAAGAGGAATTATGCCGATCCGAGTCTTGCCAGAAACAATTGCCTCACAAATCGCCGCCGGAGAGGTGGTGGATCGCCCTGCCTCGGTGGTGAAAGAGCTGCTGGAGAACGCCATTGATGCCGGCGCGCGGCAAGTCGAAATCGAAATTCGGCAGGCTGGTAGGGAGCTGATTCAGGTGACGGATGACGGCTGCGGTATTCCCGCTCAGGAGATATCATTGGCAGTTTGCCGCCACGCCACCAGCAAACTGAGCGTCGCAGAAGATCTGTTTAAGATTCAAACGCTGGGATTCAGAGGCGAGGCGCTTGCCTCGATTGGATCCATTTCACGGCTGACGCTGACTTCCGGCACTGCTGAAAATGCGGTTGGGGGTAGGCTGGTGGTGGAGGGCGGTTTGGCGGCGGAAATCTTGCCCACCACTGCCGCGGTTGGCACGCGCGTGAGTGTGGAAGATCTGTTTTTCAACCTCCCAGCCAGGTTGAAATTCTTAAAGTCCGACACAACTGAGAGCCGGCATATTGTGGGTCTGGTTACACGTTACGCGCTGGCTTATCCGCATATTCGCTGGTCAATTATCCAGGACGATAAACAGGTTTTTCAGACAACCGGCAGCGGCGAGCGGCTCGAAATCCTGCAAGCGCTGTTTGGGGCATCAGAGGCTGCCAGATTAATGCCGATCAGCTTTACCGAAAACAACTTAAAACTCGAGGGATTCATCAGCAACCTCTCTCTTACTCGCTCCAATAGGCGCGATATTACAGTTTTTGTGAACGGTCGCTGGGTTCAGGACCCAACCCTGACCTCGGCGGTGATCCGCGCTTATAACACCCTCTTGATGGTCGGACGTTACCCCGTAGCGGTGATTTTTTTGACGATTCCGCCGGAGTTAGTGGATGTAAACGTCCACCCCGCTAAGGCGGAAGTGCGCTTTCGCGATCAGGATGCCGTCTTTAGTGGCGTTCAGCGGGCAATCCGCAGGGCTCTATTGGCTTTTACGCCTGTGCCGGATCTGAATAGCGCGAGTTTGTGGGGTAGAAGCACGCCTGATTTACCTGAACAGACCTGGAAACAGCCTTTTCAGGCTGAAGACGCCGATCGGGCGGATGAAGAGGGGCTTCCGGGTGCGGGCTTCAGACCAGCTTCCAACCCAGCTCAGGCTCCGCTGCCAGGCAGTCATCTGCCTCTCCTGCGACTGATTGGACAAGTCGCGTCGACCTATTTAATCGCCGAAGGACCTGACGGGCTTTATTTGATTGATCAGCATGCCGCTCATGAACGAGTATTGTTTGATCAACTTATGGCGCAATATAATGCTCAAAGCATTCCATCTCAGGCGCTTTTATCGCCAACGGTTATTGAACTATCGCCTGAGCAAGCTGGGGTTTTGGAACAAGAACTCGAGGCAATGACCCGTCTGGGGTTTGAAATCGAGCCATTTGGACCTAACACTTTCATAATTCGATCGATTCCGATCGTGGTGGAAAAAAGCGATCCGCGGGAAGCAATTCGCGCGGTTGTCAGCGCGTTTGAAGAAGATGAAACCCCGTTGATGGCTGAGGTTGAAGCCAGGATCGCGGCAAGAGTGTGCAAACGCATGGCGGTGAAAGTGGGTCAGGTTTTATCGGAAATTGAACAGCAAAACCTGCTTTTCAACCTCGAATCCAGTCAATCACCGCGCACCTGTCCGCACGGCAGACCCACGATGATACATCTGAGTGTGAACTTGCTTGAAAGACAATTCGGGAGGACTGGGGCGATATGAATGACGCGACCATGAGCGGGCTCTGGCTGGAAGATCGGAAATTGAGCTTCCGCCGCGATCTGCCTTTGCCGAAGTTGGAGGGGGATGAGGTCCTGATCAAGGTCATAATGGCTGGGGTTTGCTCAACTGATTTAGAAATGGTGAAAGGATATTATCCTTTTAAGGGCGTTCCAGGGCACGAATTCGTTGGCAGAGTCATAGAAAGCAGCGGACATCCGGAACTCCTTGGCAAACGGGTAACAGGCGATATTAACATAAGCTGCGGAGAGTGTGAACGCTGCCTGAACCAGGAGCCAAGCCAATGCATGCGGCGAAGGACGCTTGGAATCTTTGATTACCCGGGTGTTTTTGCGGAGTTCTGCAAACTGCCAGCAAAGAATCTGACCGTTGTCCCTGATTCGGTTTCGGATGTGGTGGCGGTTTTTGCTGAGCCAACAGCCGCGGCGCTGCGAATTTTGGACCAGGTGAAGGTGAGACCGAGCGACCGGGTGATTGTGGTCGGCGCGGGCAGGCTGGGCTTGCTGATCGCGCAGGTATTGAAAAACACCTGTTGTGACTTAAAAGTGGTGGTTCGCAGACCTGAACCCGCGGTAATTTTGGCAGCCCTGGGCATTAATGCGGTCTATCCTGATGAAGTACACGGTGAGTTGGCGGATATTGTCATTGAGGCGACCGGCTCACCAGAGGGATTTGACCTTTCGCGCTCTTTAACAAGGGCAAGGGGAACATTGGTCTTAAAATCAACGTTTGCGGGGGATGTCCGCATTAACCTGTCAAAACTTGTCGTGGACGAAATTTCTTTGATCGGGTCGCGCTGCGGGAATATAGCAGCAGGATTGCGAGCCCTTTCTGGCGGAATGGTTCAGGTAGGGGAAATGATCGATTCAGTCTTTTCTCTTGAGCAGGGCTTTGAGGCAATCACACGCGCTGGAGAACCTGGCGTATTGAAGGTTCTGG
Organism: Anaerolineales bacterium Chloro_02; assembly: GCA_001603765.1. GTDB lineage: Bacteria > Chloroflexota > Anaerolineae > Anaerolineales > Anaerolineaceae > Mesolinea. The sequence goes on from LUZV01000032.1 coordinate 17,016, forward strand.
TTAAACCATGAAATTCCACTCGCATCGACGGCTGATTGTGCTATAATGATGCCTCACGGGGCGTGGCTCAGCCCGGATAGAGCGCACGGTTCGGGACCGTGAGGTCGGCAGTTCAAATCTGCTCGCCCCGACAAAAAACCTCTCAACGAGGAAAATCTGAGGAAAAACAACCTCGGATAGCAAGGATAAGCTGCAACGGACATCACGGATTAGCAGCAGAAAGGCACCAGTTTATAAAAAAAACTGGTGTTTTTATTATTCCAAACCAAACCATGCGTTACCCAAACCACCGTTAGCTGTTTAGGAGGCAGCAAGGATGAAAAACGTTACCCTTTCTCAAGCTCTCGAAGGATATATCCTCTTTATGGAGCCAAAGCTTTCTACATGCACACTCCGTGACTATTTCAACACTTTTCGCAAATTTCAAGCTTACTTGGGTCATGACCCATTGCTCGATGAGATTGATGTTGAAGATATTGCAGGATTTATGGGTCAATATCAGCATCTCAAGAAGAAAACCTTACTCAACTACCATGTCGGGCTCTCCGCTCTGTGGACCTGGGCATTTCAGCAAGAAATTGTTGATAAAAAGGTCCCTCAAAGTTATCAACCCCCGAAACCGGATGAAATTGCTATCTTGCCATATTCTGAAACAGATATTAAAGCGATGTTGGCCAGCTGCCAAAAGAGAAAACCGTATTCACTCTCTGGTCAACGTGAGACAGCAACGGACTTTCCAGAAGGTTTGCGATTGAAAACAAGTGTGCTTCTGTTGCTTGACACTGGGATCCGTGCAAGCGAGTTCTGTAACCTGAAATATAAGGATATCGATTTGCAAAATAAACATATCATCGTAATGGGAAAAGGAAGAAAGGAACGTCAGATACCCATCTCCAGTAGAACAGCGCAGGCTGTTTGGACGTATTTTTCAAGCAAGCCTGACATGACAATCAACACACCTGCTTTCGCGACAGCCAACGGCACTTCGATTCTGCGAGACAACCTTCTCAAATCTATCTATAGACTGGGAGAAAGGGCAGGGGTCCAGGACCCTACCATCCACCGCTTCCGCCATACTTTTGCAATCAACTTCCTGCGTAATGGTGGCGACATTTACACGCTGCAATGGATCCTTGGCCATTCTACGTTGGATATGGTCAAACGCTACCTGGCCATCGCTCAAGTCGACGTGCAAGCCGCCCACCGCCGAGCCAGCCCGGTGCTAAACTGGGGGCTATAGCCCCCAGTCCCAATTTTGCCCTCGCGTACGCGTGATTTCCGCATTCGCAGTAACTACGCGCAATGTAGAGATTTGACCGCCCCTTCCCCTTTGGCGCGGCGCACGGCGATAAGGCGTGCGATCCCATTCATGCCAGCGACGACTATCAGCAGGTGATCAGCGACATGCAGGCAGATTGGGCAGCTTATATCTCAGAAGAGCCTGCAGGCGCGGGATTTTCGGTTATGTACCAGAGCTCGCGATTTGGCACCAGCCTTATATATTCCAATCGCCAGCCTCGATAACCTTTGACGCGCCAGGGAAACATACTTGTAGAAACTGAGCTCATACCCTCATTCTCGCCCTTCCCTTCAGCCAGAATGTCAACCTCGCGGATTATTCCGTCTGCACCAATGTGATACCAGTGGTCAATTCGCTTCTTTGTACCGTCAGGCTGGGGTTCATAAAATTGCATTGGATCTCTGATTGTTATGGTAGCCTCCGGTAATACCCGAACCGGATAATCGGTTTCGTATACTTGTCCCGCAGCCGCTCAATGCTGCCTGACCACGGATCGGCAATGATAATATCTCCGCCAGAATAGCCAATCGCCAGAACCCAGTGCATTTCAATTAGCGGTGTTGCATCGTCAAAGTCTACGTACAAGATCGGCAATATGCCAGCCTGCAGCTTTTCGATGATCTGCGTGTCTGTTGGCGAGTAGACGAACGGCTCAAATATCATATCGGGATACAACCGTTCCAGACTCGCCCACAAAAACAGGTTGCCGTCCAGATAGCCGTCGTTGTCGGTCAGCCAGCGGTTGAGTGAGTACGGATTAGTCGCGTGCCCGTGATGGTTGCAGACCATTGACACCGCAGTCATCAGGCAGCCATGAGCTTCGATAGTTGATTTCGTCCCAAGTGCAAAATCTTTCCAGCGCGGGTCCCGTTGGCTGAATATCCCGCCCCAGAACACACTGCTCAAATTGACAATCGGCGGAGTGATAACGTCCTGCCGTGTAAGCCAAGTGCTGTCGCTCCACCCGCCTTTGTTATGCCTGTACCAGCCATTGAGCGTTTCGTTCACCTCAACGATAGTGCCGTAAAGCATTGTAGGGGCTGACACTGGATAACTCAAGCCCGCGCCCGATCTTACCCGCAGTCCTGCGGTTGCCGTAACCCGCGCCTCGAATAGCGCCTCATCAATCGGGACGGGTTCTGGTTCCGGCTCTGGTTGTACTTCATCAAGCCCAAAGTAAGCCAATAATTCGGCTTCTGTTCCATTCCAGCGATTAGTGTCTACGTAATAACTCTTTACGCCCACTGCGCCGCCGTTTCCGCGCTCGCCGGTCTGATGGATCAGCCACTTGCTGACCCCTTTAGGCAATAAGGGTGGCGGTGTTTTCTCCGGCGTATACTGAGGCGAGGGCAAGGCGGTTAGATAATTTGCAAGCCACCAATCTACCGCCGGTAATCTGCTTACGTCCACGTAAGTATTAATCCACAATGCTCGTGAATAAACAATCGGGTATCGCCCTGTCTTGAGTTTGAGATATTCTAAGCATTCCAGCAGGCAGGCTGTTATCCGTGTTTTACCAACGCCCTGATCCAGCTCCATGTCCATTACAAGACGGTCATGTTGAGTTGGCTTGACGATGTTCAAAAAGTTATCCATCTGGCGTTGTGCGTCTTCTGCCGGATAGACCACGTGATATGCCATGCGCGGGTGTCCTGCCAATGCCGTCCAAGACTGGTCAAATGTCGGGTCTTTGTAGCCCCAGCTGATACCAGCCCGAACCGCCACAAATGATGTGTTAGCTCGCATTTTTGCAAAGTCAGGCGGTGCGCCCTCTGCTGTGTACTGGTACTTTGAGATGTCAATGCCGAATGGGTATGCCATTATTCTCCTAATCTGTAAATCGACAAATAGTTATTGTTCTTATTGGCAAAATAACTATCCAAAGACCCACCAGAATATTGTCGTCCGCACAGTTCTACATAGTCGTTTACTGCCAGAGGAATAATTCCAAAGGCGTTCAGCGTGCATGTGCCTGACGCAAACGCCTCTAATCTCTGCTGGGCAAAATAATCTGTGCCGTTCAGTCTGAGCAGCAGGTCTCGATTGCCTGTTGCGTTCGCTGCAAATGTCAGCGTGCCATTGACCATATACATGCCCGCTTTTTTGCAAGTAATGCGAGTGTTATTCGTTACGTTGTCATGGTGGTTATGCGTGTCCCATTCCTCTTGGTTGAGAGGCAACGCATATATTGTTCCTGAGGTTGCGTAAGAAAACGCCGTAGCGTCTCGGTAAGCTCTTGCAGCATAACGAGTGTGTAGGCTGTCTACATATGCTTTTCTAACCGCCTGATTGTCAGTCGTTGGGTCTGCGTTCGGTAGGTTGGGAATTGCACCAAAGGTCTTTTCACCAATTATTGTCTGGCTACCTGATGTCTGCACAAAATTTGAGCTATCAAGATTGTCCAACTTGTCAGCGTCTGCTGCTTTTGCAGTTTTTCCAAGATACCGCTCATCCCCTCTATCGTTTGTCAGATACTGAGGATGGTCATCGTCAGCCAACCCGTCCAGTAAACCGTGATCAGTTACTCCACCACCACCGCCTGCTGGTTTTTCAAGTGTCAGCAGGTACGCTATTTGTTGCTGGAGAGTTTTTATCTTTTGCGCTATTTCCAACTCAAACATCTGCCCACCTCTTTAGCTCTATGTAGGTCGTCTCTTGACCTGCCTCATCCAAGGACACACTGACACTTTTCACCTGCATTTTATAGACCTCGTTGTTGAAGGGGTTTATTGCGCTGACCAGGTCGCCCAGGTCATAGTGGACCCCATATTTACTGGCTTCTGTTTGCAGCACCGTGAAGAAGAATTCCTTTGAAATCTGGTTTTCAGCGAGCTTGGCTTGACCGCGGTTGATCAACCCTGCTTCTGTCTCAACATCGGTCGCGCCGAGAAATGCCTCATAGTTGTCGGTTTCTGAAAAATCATCCGACTGGACGATCACGATTTCCCGCTCTTCTTCCTCGCCTTTCCCACCAACAATGACCGAAGTCAGACGCGATGATCGGCGCTCCCGATATCGCGGGTTTGCCATATTGCCACGCTGCAAGGAAAACACTACATCCGCTGATCTGTCGATGCCCAGCTGGTTGTCATACCAGCGAAATTCGTAAGCAGCTGCTCCAGTTTTGACCAGATCAAAATCACCGCCCCCGCTTTCAGCAAGTTTTTGCAGTGTTTCAAGCAGGTTCTGCCAGGCGCAAAACCAGTCCATTACTTTACCAGTGGCATGATTTGTTTCAACCGATAAGCCTGGAATCACGCCGTCCAATTCCCGACCATTTGCGACCGTTGCCGAGGGTCCAGCGTTATACTCCACCAATGTTTTTGCGATTGTCTCTGCCGGCTTATTGGTGAAGGCGGTCCTGTTGGCCATATTGGCCGTATAACCGGAAACCCGCCACGCAAGCATCACCATGATTCCATTGGCGGTAAGAGAAGCGCGAGGAGCCACGTCCTGCTGGATCCAGTCAATATCCTGGTAAAACCCGCTGAATTCTTTCCTCCAGGCGTGCCCCTTTGGCCGGCGATATACCTCGATAAGCCAATTTTCTGCAATGGCTGAAAGGATCGGATGATTACCGCGGATCTCCGTCACCAGAATGCCTGGGGCGTTGACTGTGCTTGAGTAAGTCAAACTGATAGGGTCAGTGATTACTGCCTGCAGCACACCGTCTTTATCTGAGAGGTTAATGCGGTAATCTGATCTCATAGTTTCACGATGTAGATAGCGTACTTATGCGGAGGTAAGGCATCTGCAATGCCTGTATCAGGATCTGTCAGGTCGTGCTCATGAGAATCGTTTTCTGCAAGCGTAAACGTACCGGTGTGATTATGACCTCGCGCCATTGTTACTGCAGGAGTGCCAATGGATTTCAATCGTGTTGCGCTGACCGAACTGTACGTCACAGTTGGGGATGTTCCGTGCGGGTGTGCTCCACCGCTTTGCACCGCGCCAGCTTCATGCTCATGCTCGCTTTCAAACGCGGTCCCGACGGTTCCTCCGATTGTGTCACCACTTTTATAGCCTTTCGGGATAAAACCGCGTGCGTCTGTCAATTCAGCCCAATCATCGGGGATTGCGCCAGATGTCCATAGTAAAACCGTGCCAGTAGGGAAGTTCATCAGATTATCCTCATCCAGAATTGAAGCACGATATATGGCGGCAAGCTGCTCTCGCTTGATGTGTCCGCCACATCGTGCTCATGTCCACCGCCAGAAGCCGATACTGCGCCAGTTTTCGTGTGATAGTGTTCTGCGACACCTGCAACTTCGCCGCTGGTGGATCTGTTCGTATCACCAACAGTGTTAGTCGTCAGGTCTACGGTATGGATGTGCTCCCCATCGGTAGATGTGCCATTGCTGTTGGTATGTTCATGCTCCGCATCACCGCCGGTTTCGTTGCCATCGTTTCCGCCGGAATAAACGAAATAATCCTGCATGTCGTAAGTGCCATTATCCCCATCACAAACCGCCCAGTCACTATCGAGCGCGGTGAGTGTGTTCTGCATGACGATTGCACCAAGCGGAGCTTCTCGGGCAGTGACAGACTTGATCCAGCGCAGCCGGCGATATGGCGGTAAGTTCGAGGCTGGATCGGTGTCGTTTAGTGTGTGTCCGTGCCCACCAGCGGTGGACTCGTTCGAACCGGTTGCGGAATGCTCGTGAATCGGCGCGAAATTGGTTTGGGCGAAGTTGTAAACGTTGCTGTCGCCGCCTGAGCTTGATGTTTGTGATGCCTGGATGGCATGATTGTTGTGCCCTGCCACCGGCTCTGCATCGGGGTTTGTGTGAAAATGGGTCAACGCCCCTCTGGCAGTAACCAAATCCGCTGCATCATTGCCCATCACAAAATAACCATCAAGGGCTGTTTCAAAGGTAAAGCCAGCAGGAGCTGAAGCACCACCCCAGAGCAACAACGCTCCTGCGGGTATTTGGTAACCTTCGTCTGTTCCGGCGTAAGTGATGTATCGCATCATTTCTCCAATACAAGCATTACTTCAAGTCCCTTTGCGCCAGTACCTGCGGATAAGATGTCGAATGATAGTCCACCGCCTGCCCGCACAGTCATGTCATTGGTCTGCCCTCTTGTTCCTACATAAGAGTTTTTCGTCCCTGACATAATTGATGGTTTACTTGTAAGAACGCTTAGTCCCTCATACAGTACATCTATGCTTGTGTTTCCAGTTACTGCCGGGACTGTAACGGCGATGTCTGCATGAGCAATAATATATCCTGCAAATTCGAGCGGGATTGTCCAGTAAAGCACATCAGAACCAACTGACACCGCTGTCTTGTCTGTGACGATTTTCAGCTGTACTACTGTCGTGTCCAATGGTGTTGCCCATACTCGTTCGTCCGTGAGCGTGATCGTTCCGCTTGTTGAGACCTTCGCCTGCCACAGCAGCAGATCGTAAGTCGTACCGCTGTTCTTGGTAATGGTAGGTGGGGTTGGCTTTGCGGCTGCAGTCCCAGTCAATATAGTTAAAGACGCCTTGAATGTTGTGCCCCAGATGCAGCGCAAAACAATCCGGTCTATGCGGGAGTTGCCCGCCCCAGTGGCAGATGGGATTGTCAGGTTTACCACTGAGTCCGAATAGAACCAATGGCCATCGACCATCGCGCCGCCAGGGAATATGTTAACGTTATTTACGTCGTTGGTGGAAGCATTGAGTTCGGTCAGGTAGGATTTCACTACCCCCTCGAACCCGCTTGCGCCACCAATAATCTTGAACGCTTCCGCAAGCTGTGATTGCGTATAGCTTACTTGCTGGTCTCCCGATCGTGCGCCGTCTGATGTTGTCCAAAATCCTGATAGTTGAGCCATTGTGTCTCCTTAAATTCCGAGTAACCGGATGTAATATAAAAAGCTGACGTTTGTAGCTGCCGTAGTTGAGATTCCATTCACCTGGATTCCGTTATCTCCATTCAGCGCGATTGGGTGTGGTTGCAGGCTAAAGGTTGAAATGTCGCTGTCAGCTGTTAAGTCTGCGATCTTGTTATTCCCAGCTGCATCAACCACAGTTTTGTATCCTGGGCGTAAATCGAGCGTGTACGTGTCCCCGTTGGCGATAGTCACACCGCTGAAGTCCAATTTGTCACCGGTGGTAAGGTTCTTAATTACCAAATCGGTAACTGGACCAGTAACAATTATTTGCGGGTAAGTTTTTTCTGTTCCTTCGTAGGGGATAATCTTGGTTGTTTCAAATAATGAAGCGCCCACAAACATCGGCACTGGCATTGGTATGATAAGATTGTCGCTTCCGCCTCCGCCTGTTCCAAAATCGATGTAAACTGCTTCAGGATCGTAAAACGTCGGATCAGGACAGCGCACGACAAGCGATGTTTTCTGGGTAACATACGATCGGTCTGAATCAGAAAATTCCAAACCGTTAAGCAGGTGCCCCTGAATCTCTCTGACTTTGCCTGTAGGCAAGGTGATCCGCAAAATGCCGGGTGTCATATCTGGCCGCCAAAGCCGTAATAAATCCTCGCGCCGTTGGTAATATCCAGCGAGATCCTTTTCATTGAAACCAAGAATGATGCTGATCAACCGCTCCTGCAGCCGATAACCTGTGTCGGTGATTCCCTCTTGCAAAGGGCTGCTTTCGCTGAAACGGGTGTAGGTCGGCATACCCAGTCCAGACATCCCAAGCAGATACATCCCCAGATCTGGATCATTGAGCTTCAGGGTTGTTTGGTTTTGGATCCATTCAGCTTTGTAATCTGGTGCCATTAGGTGCTCCCCAACAGATTGAGTACCCTTATCTGCTCGATTAGTGATAAGGGGTTCTGATATCCATAATTGGCAGTCAGGTTGTATTGCACGGTCGAGTTTGTCGTGTTATTGGTGGTGTTGCTCAATGCCTGGAGGATCGTGTCCTGATTTACAATCTGCCCGTTCTCAGTCGGAATAAACAACTCAGGCTCACCTCTCTCACCAACCCAATAGGGCGCGCCGCGTTCCACCGGTCCGCCGTCAGCCCGGAGCAGGGGATGAGCAAAGTCAGGTATTTGCCCGAAAGTTGAAATGCTATAAGTGACCGGAATGTTGATCGGAGTGATGTCCATCTTGAGTAGCTCCAGGATCTTATTCTTCGCCGGCTGGGTGTCAACAATCACTTGCGGTTTGGCAGGGTTCCCGTTGAGGGTGTCCACAGCGTCCCGCCAGGCTTGCATTGCCATATCCGCTGCTTCCCGACTGACAAACCCCATCTGCACCGCCATGTCAAAATAAGCCTGCATTTCCCCTTCGGTCACCCCATCGATGGCGATGGATGCGGCAAACATGTCCAGGGTCATCTGGTTGGCAGATTTTGTCATCGCTGCCTGTGCGGCTTCAATCAGTTCCTTCTGCTTCTCCAGCTCGTCGTTCACTTCCTTCGCTGACATTTTCACCCCGTCCAGGGTTCCGCCGGTCTCCTTGAATGGCTCCAGCTCCGCGATCCGTTCTTCTGCGGCTGTTATGTTCTTGAGCTGTGTTGTGTAATCAGCTGCCAGTTTGGTGATCGAACTGAAATTGGCATTGGCTGAATAAACCTTTTCAGCCAATAATGCTTGTTTTTCCAGCTCCGCGTTCTGTTCGGCAAGTTCTTGATTGGTTTTGCTAACCTGATTCCCATATTCCGCCGATCCTTCCGCTGGATACTTATATAAGTCCTTATAACCTTCCCTGGTCTTTTCTGCGGCTTCCACTTCAGCCTTAAGCGCATTGATCAATGATGGATTTTCCGCGAGAACCTTTCTGATGTTAGCCAAAGCCTGATAGCCGGTTGCTCCTTTGGTGATTTCATCGGTGTTAATCCTCAAACCTTCCGCCGTATCAACCAAATCCTTTGCCGATTGAACTGAAATGTTTTCATTAAACCTGGCTGTCCAGAATTCAGCCCAGCCAGACGTTCCTTCCGCCAGCTGCACTTTCAACCCGTCAAAATAATTCTTCTGAGAGGCAGACATCTGTTCCCATTTTCCGGCTGTGTCCAAAGTTAATCCACCGGTCGCTGCCAGCAAGCCCTCTGATTTTTCCAATACCCCATTCAGCAGTGCCTGGGTCTTTTCAGCTTTCGTCAATTCGCTGCTGGCTTTGCCAATGGTATCGGCATACGCCTTGTACGTATTATCGGCATCGATCACGATTCCCAGGTTGTCCAGGATCATCGGTGATGCGCGTCCGATACCGGTCACGATATCGTTAAATGCTTGGGTGGTGGAAAGCCCCATTGCCCTGCCTCTCACCGCCGCCACTTCCATCAACTGCGCTAACTGGCCTGCGTCAGTGCCAACTCCCAGCATCATTGCTTTTGATGCCGACTGCATGATCTCATAATCCGAGATCATGCCAAGGGAAGCGCCTCTGATAGCCTCAACCACCTCATCCATGTTCATGCCCATCGAAGATGCCAACGCGGCTGAAGACTCTGTAAGGCGCATGATTTCCGCCCCCTCTTTCGAGAAGTCGATCACTTTCTTCATCGTGGCAATTGCGGTTCCGATTGCGGCAGCAATCGGAATGATTGCTGATTTTGCTGCTTTCCACGAATCCATGAAAGAATTCGCCGGCTTGTCCATATCCTTGCCCGCGGTTTCAATATCCGCTTTAGCCTTGTCCATCTCCGCTTTCACGGAAGACATCTTTACTCGGACATTGATGGTTGCTTCACCCAGTGTGGCCATCGTATTTCTCCTGGCTTTGCTTGAACAGTTTCGCGCTTTCTTTAGCTCGCGATTCTGTGTCAGCTACTGAACTGAACAAGCTGCTCAGTTCCGGCAATCTCTTCATCCGTGCAAAAGCAGCCCCATACCAGGCGCTTTCAATCTGTGCCCGGTGAGTTCGCTCACCTCTTTCTGTTGCTGCCTTTATCGTCATGTACGTTTCTTTCATCGTCAGCTGCCAGAATTCCTGGACGCTTATACCTTTTCCTAATGCGAGTTCCAAAAATGCGTCCCAGCTGAAGGCTACGCCGCTCTTTACGGCTTCTTCTCCCGAGTAAAAAAAAGCACCTCGCTCACTGCCGGCATCACCTGTGTGACGGTGTACGCATAACCAACCAGATCAAGGATTTGGTAGGCATCATCCGTGCTCACCTGCCGGTTGTGCGGATCATGCTCGCGCCGGTAAGCTTCCATGCCTGCCTTCAGCAGCACAACCAGGTCCGCAATCGGCGGGTAAAAGCTCTTGCTGAAGGCTTCCACCATCAACCAGACAGACTTTCCGGTCTGTGCTTCCACCTCAGCCAGGGCGCGGTTGGTATACAGTAAGCCAACCGTTCCCTCGCCGCTGTCAAACGTCACTTCACTGCGCGGTCCAAATGTCGGTTTGTCCTCGCTCATTCCTCTTCCTCCACCAGCGTCCAGGCTCCGCTGATCGTCAGGTTCGCGCTGAAGGTCACCCCGCCGTCCAGTGGGGCAGCTTTGCCAATCGATGTGATCAGCGCGTTTGCCGAACGGACAGGGTCCCCGTCCTCTTCCTCGGTCACCGTGATCAGGGTGTTTGCGTTGAACGCAGCCACTAATGCCAGGTAAGCCGCGTCAGTTGGAGCGTATAGCGATTCCAGGGATAAGGTCTCTTTCAACCGTCCCACAGAAACCCTGCTCACGTCTTCATTCTTGCAGCTCATGTCGATTTCGCTCCGCTGCGCGTTCCAGGTGTAACTGCGCTGACAGGCGACCAGTGTCGCTGTTCCCGCCACGTCCACCATCAGCATCAAATCAGAACCATTTATGGCCATCTTTCACATCCTCTCCTACAGCGCGAACGCGCCGTCAATCGTCAGGCTGGCGCTGAAGGTTACCCCGCCGTCCAGTGGGGCGCTCTTGGACATCGAGGTGATAAAAGCGCTGCCTTTGCGTTTGGTCACGCCGTCTTCCTGTTCAGCGATCTTGATCTTCGTGCCGGCATCCATTGCGCCTTTCAATGCCAGGTAAGCCTCGTCGGTCGGCGCGTACAGCGATTCCAGCGAGATCGTCTCTTTCAGCCGACCTCCTAAAACCCTGCTCACATCCTCGTTTTTGCAGCTCACGTCAATCTCACTGCGCTGCCCGTTGTACGTAAAGCCCCGCTGGCAGGCGACCAGCTTGTAATTGGGCGTGGCGGTGGCTGAAGTGTCCACCAACAACATCAAATCTGCTCCATCCATCTCTAATCCTCCGATAAGCTAATTCTTAAAGTTACAATGCGTCCGTATACTTCCAGGCTGTCAGTGCTCATAGGTCCGGAAGCTGAAATGCCATTCACCGCGAAACCGGACACGGTCAAAGCCGTGCGTTTGCGGTGGAACATCCGTCTCACTTCCTCCGCGATCTCTTCAACCTTCAGGTTGTCTCCGTCATTTTTTGTGTAAATGCGCAGATCACGAAGGACCTCTCTCCCATAACAATTTTTAGTGTCATCAGGTCGGTCTCCTGGGATCGAGCCGCCAATGATGTAGGGCAATACCGCGTCTTTTGGGGCGGGATCCTGCATGAAGATCGCTGGCTTCTCAACGCCGTCTTTGCCCTTGTATGTCGCCAACTTGCTTGTTACCGCTGCGTTGGCCGAGAGCGCGCTGTAAAGCGGTGTGGTCAAATCAAGCGCTTTTGTCATCCTAATAACTCTCCCATCTCGTTAGGCAGGTCTTGGATCAGAGTCGATCGCAGGTAGTTGGCTGCTGGTGCTGTCTCACTGCCGGTCTCGATGTAAAACCCTGTCATTGGTTTAGCATCGGCCACGCCAATCGAGAGCACAACATCGTCTCCTTCGGTTTCAACCTGGTGCTCGATCCTTGAAGCCACAAAACGGCGGTAATTCGCATCCCGCTTGTTGTCAGGATGACTGATCGCTCTCAGCCGACCTCTGGCGCTGTTGCGCATCCGGTAACCGACCATGTCCGCGTTTTTCGCGATGCGCGTTTTGTATTCACCGATCAGCTTTTCCGGTGTCCAGCTGTCCCAGTTGATATCTACGCTCATTCCAGTCCTTCCATCTGTACACAGTCGATCTCAAGGTGCTCGTGTGCCAGGCTCGGGTCGTTCACGCCCAGAACCTCGATTTTCAGATCACCATAAACCACCAGATCGCCGCGTTTTATTTCGCTCCCGTCCAGCTCACCGGCTTTCGGGTTGCTGTAGGGGACGTATAGGATATGCGTCGTCTCCCGATCTTCCGAGTTGGCGACCACTTTCTCTCCGCCTGTCATCGGACGCAGCCTGCCAGAGATCACTCCCAGCAGCACTTCCGTCTCTGGCCATCCGCCGACATCGTTGCTTTCCCGCTCAATGCGGTAGATCATGAACTGCCGGTTCATCAAGCCCAGGAATACGCCACCGCTCATAACAGCTTGTACCTCAGGGTGTCTAAAAGCTCTTTTTCACCAGCCAAAAGGGTTCTGGCAGCTGAAGCGCCTTTTCCCGTGTCCGTGCTGGTGTATTCCCGCTCAAAAGTTACCGAGAAATCGCCCAGCGTTTTTGATGCGACACCTGGCACCCCCGCTGTTTCAGCAGAACGCTTCCCTGCCTGATAAACACGCGCCGCAACCCGCATACACACAATCCGCGCTACCTCAGGTGGGTGCTCATATCCATGCGTATAGGTGACCTCGATGTTTTCAACACCGTCTGGCCAGCGCTGCCCGTTCAGGCGATAGACGATCCCTTTCTTCCGGTTTGTCTTGAAATCGGCGCCGTCAATCAGGCTGGCACCGTCAACAAGCACGCTTTTTACCGAGACCACCGGCAGCTGGCTGAGATACAGCTTGTCGCCATAACCGCCGTCAAAGTATTCGACATCATCCTCAACCTGGACAATCTCCTGGTTGCAGTAAGCCTTGATCACAGCGGTTGCGTCAGTGATCGCTTGCACCGCGGATACATCCGAGGACGATATGTCTATCTGCAAAAATTCCGCGAGATCGGTTACCTGGCAAAACATGTTTACTTCTTCCCTGTAGCCTTGGGCTTTTTTACCACCCCCTCGGACTGTCTTTCCACCCCCTCTTTAGAGGGGGATAAAGGGGGTGTGGGCAGGGGGGTGCTTACAGCCTTATCTTCTGCCGGCCTGAGTTCCTTGGTTTCAGCTGGCTTCACAGACTTCGTTTCAACCGCCTTCAACCCGAGCCTTTTTCCTTCGCCTTCCGGCAGCAAAATCCCCTGCCCTTTCTCTTCGTCCAACCAGAATTCCATCAGTTTTCTGTCCATCTTTTTTCTCCTGTCCGGGGCGGGTTTACTCCGCCCCGGCTGTAATCGAACAAACGTTGTTATGTGCCAGCGGTTGTAATCTTTACAAACGCCTTGGGCTTGATCACGCCGAATGCGGCGCGTACCTCACCCAAAACGGCCAGCAAATTGCGGACAAAGAAGTCCGCGTGGCTGTCGCTGATGCTGATTGAGGCTTGCTCACGGTCCCATAACACTGCTTTTTTCCAGTTAGCAAGGTAACCAGTCTTGGCAGTCAGCCCGAAGTATTCCACCACGGGCACCCGCCACAGTGATTTTTGATAGGGCAGGTAAGGCGCGGCGCTGAAAAGAGCCAACTCCAAGCCTTCCCAGTCGCTCGGTGAGAGCACAAACGCGGTCGGCTTTTCATTCCCGTTTGTCTTCAGGTTTGTGATTGCCTTGCGGCTGGTGGTCAGCAGGTCGGTGGCGAATGCCTGGGTCAAAATGCCCGTAGTGCCGGCAATACCCGCAAATTGCGGGGTTCCACTCCCCTCAAGGATCATGTCCTCGATTTCCTCATTGAGCGCGTCCCGCAGTTCCTGGTTGATAATGCCCCGCAGCTGCGCGGCATCAGCCATAGCCCGTTTTGTAACAGGCAGCCACACTGCGATCGTTTCCACCAAAGCGGTCATTCTCGCGAAGGTCATTGTGCCTTCGGGTTTATAGCCGCCGCCGGCGTTAGGGGTGACGGTGCTTGTGTAAGCCAGGGGGTCACCTGCAGCAGTTGTTACCACTGTCGGTGCGGCACCGGAGGTTGCTTCTGCCACTGCGGCAGCCTGGGTGATCTTTGCGGTCTGCACCACAAAATCGACCGCGTCACTCTCGGTCTGTCGCACACTGATCAGGTCTCGGATTCCAGGTTCTTTGTAACCCAGCCGGCCGTACTCGCCAGAATCTTCATTCTGGATAAACGCGCCGGCAGAGGTGTCTGAAAGACCGGTGATCACTGCCTTGCTTTCCAGCGGCATCTTTACCTGGAAGGATGGTGAGTTCAATCCCTTGGCACTGTCAGGGATGCGCCCGTCCGGCGCAACTGATTTCAGCCAGGTTTTGAATTCTTTGGACTGGACAAACTGACTGCCCAGATCAGCGGAAACATGACTCTTTTTGTCGGGTTCCTCACCGCGGATAGCCTCAGCTTCCAACTGCTTGATTTTGTTCTGCAGCGCGATGTCATCCAAACCTTGTTTGGCTTCTTTGACCATGTTTTCAGAGCGATTGCGCTCATCATCGGTCATGACGCGACCCTCGGCAACTGCCTTTTCAACAATTTCGCGAGCATCGGCAAGTAAAGTCTTAAATTTAGTGTCGTTCATTTTCAAACTCCATTTCTGTAATAGTGATTAGTAGTTCCATATCCTTTGGATCAACACCGCTCGCGTTATCGTCTTCTACGACCTCCGCTTCAGTTCCTTCCTTAGGTTCAATCGCTTCCTCGTCGGAAGCGGATTTGATAATTGTGGTTTGGGTGTTGTTGCCGGCACCAATCAGCACCGGGCTCACCTCGTAAACATCCAGCTCTTCCAGATGCCGGATTTCGTCGTTGCCGATTTTCCTGATTGACCTTTGCAGCACGTTGAAGCCGTAGCTCCACTCCTGCAGCTCGCCCAGGTTCTTCACTGTTTTGTAAGTTTCCATTCCGCCGGTCGTGTCCAGGAAGAATTCACCATCCACCCAGGCTTTTTCTCCGTCTTGATGGATCACACCCCTTCCCACCGGCAGCGCGTCCCAGTTGTGCCCCCAGGCGGCAATTCTGACGGCCGCCCCGTCTTTGAATGCGCCAGCTACCGTTATGTCGCCTTGCTTGTCAACTTCGCCAAATCGGCTGAAAATCGCCTGAAAAACGCCGCTCTGGTCGCTGTCGTCCTTGAACTCAATCGTTGTTTTGAAAGATTTCTTTTCCATTGTTTTATTCCCTTCTTTTTTGTTTGCGTCGAACCAGCGGTCAATATACTCATGCCATTCTTCTGGTCTGCCGTCCTGGTCGCAGCGGATATGCGCTTCTTCCCGGCTGATTTCGATTTCAACCAGTTCAGCTTCAAATCGCTTTACCAAAACTTGCGCTTTTTCTTTACTCCTGGCACCTGTGATGATCCAGGCGTCCAGTTCCGGATGTAATTCGATTGTTTGATAGACTTTTTCAACCAGATCCAGCATCGCTCGGGTGAGTTTTTCCACTCGCACCTTGCTTGGCATCCCTGAAATTGCTTGATATATGGCGTCATAATCGCAGATCAGATCGCCTTCCTTGGCATTCTTTTGCACATACGTGCTTTTGCCGGAACAGGGTGGACCCCAAACGATAGTTCTCATTCTTTAGCTCTCCCATAAACCAGCGAGCATTGACAATACGCCACCTCACTGGCTCCAGCTCGATAATCTCCTGGCCACATCGCCCCGTTGGGGAACGTGTCTCTGATTCCCACGGTTACGCCGTTCAGCGCTGCGTGGGTGTCCCTCGGGTGGCCGCTTCTGGTAACCCAGGTCTTGGTTTTGATCAATCCGCTTTTTTCCGCGACGTCATATTCCGCGAAATTCTCCAGCTCGTGCACTCTGAACATCACAAATCGCAATAAACCGCTGGCCAGCAGTGCCGCAAAGACCTTCTTCACGGCCTCCAGTGGATCTTCACCACCCATTACTTTTGCCAGCTGTTCATACGTGCTTCTATTCAGGTTTTCCGCTGCTATCCGCGAGTTGGTTTTCAGGAACTCTTCCATCCATTCAGGGTTGTACGCAAACGCCAGCTGACTGGCAAAAGCTCTGGCGTATGCCCCTGCCGTTGTTTTTGAAAGCGCAAAGAAATCCGCCGAGACTTCCCTGTTCCATCGTTCCTCATCCCACCATAGAGGGAGACTTTTCGCGCTTTTGATCAGCGGCAATACGGCGTCCCGCTGCCTGGTAAGCGTTTTGCTGACCAGCTCGGTCCAATCCTTCACCGCTTCTTCAGTGATCTCCGGAAATTCAGGCTTCACCGTGAAACCCGCTGCCTTCTTCCCCCCCTCTGCTTGCCTTTCAACCCCCTCCACGGAGGGGGGCAGGGGGGTGGGTGCTGTCCTGTCAACCGACTTCCCGTCATTCGGTTCCTGATAGGTCGCTGGCGTGCTCATGTTCAGCGGCGTCACCAGCTGATCAGCCTCAGGGCTGTCAATCCTCGGCAGGTTCATCCGTTCCCTGGCTTCGTTGGCAGTCATGTAGGGCACGCCCACAGCCTGGCGGAAACTTGCTGTCTGCTTCTCAAAATCACCCTGCAGCTTCGCTTCAATGTTGAATTCAACGTAAGCGCCCTGCATGTCCGGAAATTCACTCAAATATTGCGTGTCAAAGTCATCCTGCACAGATCTGAACAGCGGACCCAACACATCGGTGTAAAGGCTCTTGTTTTGGCTTTCGATGTTGTTAAAAGTTGAACGCTCTAAGATCCCCACCATTGGCGGCGGGATGTGATAAGCTCTGGCGCACTCTTCCCGCGTCAGTTTCCGGCTTTCGATGTACAGCGTGTCCTTTGGTGCCCAGCTGATCGGCTTGAACTGCATCCCCTCTTCCAGCACCGCGGTCTTGCCTGCATTGTCCTGACCGGAATAAAGCGATTCCCACTGCGCCCTGAAGTTTGCCCTGGCTGCGTCACTCCAGTCATTAGCTTCTGGCGGCCGTTCAATCACCCCGCCAATTCGGGCAGCGTTCTGCCAGAACTTAGAGGAATACTTTGTGTTTTCGTGCTCCTCTGCCAGAATCTCGCGCAACCCTTCCAGCGGCGAGATGCCGTAGGTGTTGTTGTGCGGGTTGTAGGTCCTGAAGTGGATCACCTCGCTGGGTTCAATCTTCAGCTCACTTTTTCCCAGATTGACTCGGTAAAGGGTCGGGGTCAAAACGCCTTCCACACTGACCAGCATGTAAGGGATCCGCAGCAGCCCCTTGAGCTTGTTATCACCATCCCTGATCTTTAGCAGGTACCCATTCCCGCTGACAAACATGT
This sequence comes from Anaerolineales bacterium Chloro_02, assembly GCA_001603765.1. GTDB lineage: Bacteria > Chloroflexota > Anaerolineae > Anaerolineales > Anaerolineaceae > Mesolinea. Next base: position 34,477 of record LUZV01000032.1, read on the forward strand.
CAGAAAGCACCGATTCCAGCATCTTGTAGGTTGTGACCTTGTTGTCATTCGGCAGCGGCCGTTTCAGGATCTGCACGGCTTCATGCTCCCGCAGCCTTACCCTGCCGTTGTCTTTGTCGCGTGTGTACACGTGCAAGCCTGGGTGCGCCATATTGCGCGCCAAAAAGTCCACACAGATCTTGACGTTGTTATGCCTGCGGTACATGGCTTCATAATCCAGCGTGTAATCACTGTACGTGTCAAGGCTGATAAAGCCTCCGTTCGTTGGCCACCAGCCAGCTGGCAGGGACGAGAGTGTCGCTTCAGAGATGATCGTGCTACCCATTCAGCACCTGCATAAAATCGACATCCGCGGTGAATATCAACACCTCACCGTCAACCTTTCGGGTGTGGCCGTTTTCGTGCAGCACCGCATCTCGCAGCACCAGGTAATCGCCCCGGCGTTTCCAGAGCACTCCCTGGAAGGCTTTGTCGGATTTCAGGTTCACGATCACCTTGCGCACAATTGCATAAAATCCAAATGTCATAGGACCTCCAGACCTCTGGTTTCGTAAACAGATTTATGCGGCTCAGTCGCGTGTCTGATTGCCCGGTCTGTCGCCATGATTCCGGCAACGATGCCGTCAATCTTCTGCCGGCTTTTTGACTTGTCCGGTTTGATGTTCCCAGCAGCGTCCGTGGTGGTCATCACGTTATCCGCCATCCAGCGCAAAACAGGGTGGCTCCCATGCCGCAATCGCTTGTTCAATACCAGGCGCTCGACTTCTTTGGTTGGTGGGCTCATGCTCACATACCCCTGGCCAAACCCCACCAGAGTGAACCCCATATTCATCAGCGTCTGGCTGATCTGCGTTGCTCCCCAGCGGTCAAAAGCGATTTCTTTGATGTTGAACCTTTCGCCCAGCTTTTCAATCTCTGCCAGGATCCAGTCGTAATCAATCACGTTCCCGGGTGTCGCGATCATGAACCCCTGGTCCACCCACCCCTGGTACAGCTCCCGGTCTTTGAAAGATCGGTCTGTCAGCTTCTCTTCGGGCACGAACAAGCGCGGGATCCAGCTGTGCATCTCTGGTTCTCCGGGTTCATTCGGCACGTCCAAAACAAACGCGGCAATGTCAGAGACCGATGCCAGGTCAAGCCCACCGTAAGCAACCGAGCCTTCCAGCATCTTTTCGTCCAGCTCGTCAACCCCGCAGGCGTCCCATGCAGCCATATCCAGCCAGCGTGTCTCCTGACTCGTCCACATGTTGAGATACAGCCGTTTGAAGGTGTTCTGGTATGCAGGGCTGTTTTTTGCCTTCTCAAACTCCTGCCTCAGATATTCGATCTTGATTGTGTCCCCCAGGCTTGGGTTTGCCTTTGCCCAGGTCTCTTCGGATTCCCAGTCGTCCGTTGGGGACGCCTCGTAGATTGCCGGATAAAACCAATCCATCTGGATGATGCCGTCTCTCACCTGGCAGGCGCGTTCATAAACTTCGTAACAGATAGATGTGCGGTCGTAACCGGCGGTAGTCATCGAGAGCAAAAGCGGCTGCCGCCTGGCTCCAAAGCTCGTTTGGATCGTGTCGTACAGTTCCCGGTCCTTCTGGGTGTGCAGCTCGTCAAACGCGGCTCCGTGCAAGTTGCCGCCGTGCTTTCCGCCTGCATCGCTTGAAACCACCTTGTAGACGCTTGCCCCTTGCTTGCCGACGATGGCATTGCGAAAAGGCGAAACCACCTGCGAGAGGGTCGAGTTCTGCATGACCATGAACCGCGCTGTGTCAAAGATCAGCCTGGCTTGCTCCCGGTCTGCGGCGATCGAGATCAACTCCGCGCCTGGTTCCTGGTCTACAATCAGCAGGTAGAGCATAATTGCCGCGCCTAAGGCTGAATTGTGCGTAGGAATCAAATGTCTGCCAGCGAGGTACATCCCTCCATCAACTGTTATACAATTGACAATTCTTTTTCCAGTACGCACCACGTTAGAGATCTTCCGCGTTTGGCTTCTTTGTTTAGTAACAGGCATTTCTTTTTGCCGGGAAGATTTCCGCTTTACATAAGAAACATCGATGTCGTTGTAAGCAAAAAATTGAGCTCTGTATCTGGGGCCACAATCTTTACCGTAGAGTTTTGCGCGGTCAACCATCACTCGAGGCTTATACCCAAGCCCAACCAACAATTCAACAACTTGCTCAAATAACAATCTGTTTACAAGGACTATTTCACATTGACCAGCTTTTGATACAAAACCATCGGTATCCATAATCCCGCGCAACAATTCCATACGCTGTTCTGTAGACCCCATGAGGTATTCTGAGGGTATATGTTTATTGTGAACAAGTCCGTTTCTTATTAACTGCTTTTTGAATTTTCCCATGCCGACCAGATAGGAGTAGCGATACTTGTATTCAGCTTCATACCCATATTCTGATAACTTCTCAACAATTTCAGGCTCTGATATTGTTATCCTTGCGGTATTGCAATCTCCGTCCCCCAGCCAAACACCAAGAACATATGGAGGAATTTCATACTCCTTTTCAGGGAATTGTAGGGGTTTAGCTACATCAACTGAATGTACTATATCGTTGCGTGCGCCAGCCCTAAGTGTTTTGGCTATCTCTTTAGTGGTAACAAGGGGTTTTTCACCTCTTACCCATTTAGGTTTTCCTGTGTGGACAGTTCGATTAGTTTTCCATTCATGATTTTCATGGGCAATAATGGCATCATCCCCCGAAAAATCCACATAGTAACATTCTCCTTCATAATGCGGGGTAACATAACGAACTTTTGTGGGCACTCCTTCTGGGGTAAATACATAATCGCCTGGGGCTAAATCACCGTGGTTTTTCCATCCTTCGGTAGTCATAATTGGAGTGTTAACTTCCAAAGCTTTTCCGTTTTTCCTGGCCACAAATACAAATGCTTCCCGATATCGCCTGAAACCGGTCTCTTTTTCTTTCCAGCCAAACAGATTGCTTACCAGTTCCTTTTCCCAGTCCAAAAGCAAAAATGGTTTTCCGCCCAGATCACCTTTCACGTGGGTTATATACGTTTCGATAAAATCAACCGCCACTTGCCCAGCCACAGCGTCATATGCGTACCTTTCGAGGTCACACTTCCAGGGATCGTAGATCTTGGGTGCTGTCACTTTCTCACTCATGAGCACCCTCTTCTACTTTCTTACGTGCGGTATTAAACAGACTGTCTGCCAGGGAAAGGCTTTTGTCGTTTGGAGAGAGCGCTTTTACCCGTGTCCGCTCAGCTGGAGTAAGTCCAAACTGCGTCAGCATGTCCTTCACTTGCTTCCACGCCGTGTTGGCAATCCCGACATTCGGGTGTTGATACACCGTGGCTTTGTCGGTGATCACAATGTTCCCGGACTTCATCAAAGCTTTTCTGGCAGCTACCATGTCGCCATACGCCATACAAAGCAGCTCGAGCGCCGTATAGTCACCGCTGGAATACAATCCTGCCTCTTTCAGCTGTGGACCCAGCTCCCGCCATAAACGCTTACCGTAAAGGTTCATCGTGCTGGGCGGCTTAGGAAACGCCTCAGGAACTTCAAAGACAGCCTGTGAGTTGTTCACACGGCTCTTTTTGAGCGTTCCCTGCGCTTCTTTGATTGCATCTGGCACTGGTTTCCTACCGCGCACGCCTTCTCCATCTTTCGCCGGCTGGGTTGTGCTCTGCCTCATGGCAGCGCCGGCATAATGCTTCCAGATTGTCTTCATCATCCGCGCCACCTTCACGTTTTCGGATGATGTGATGCGCCAGCTCCGCGGGTTCTCCGCATCGTTCACAGAGGGGGTTGTGAGCCAGGAAGATCTTGGATCGCTTCTGCCAGACGGGATCGTCATACGTTATGTCCCTTGGACGTTCCCACTGTTTCAGGTATTCCCGCTGGTGTTCCGGACATCTGTAAACATTCGGAGTGGATACCAGGTTTGGACAGCCGGGCACCATGCAGGGTCTCTTAGGACTGATCGCCATTGCTTTCTTCCTGCTTACTGATGCGCGTTTTCGGCTTTCGCTTGACCTCGTTCAGGATTTCCCGTGCTTGCGCGTCGTGAGCCTGGAAATTCCCGAAAAACACCGTTGTGTCAGAGCGCACCTCACGCATCTCAACCACCATCGACTGCGTCACCTGTGTCAGATCCTGCAGACTCTTCTGCACATCCGCCATCGCGCAATTATTCTCTTCGCGCTGCTCCTTGTTGAACAGCCGCCACTTGTCGTCAATGTCAAACATGAACTGCTGCCACTTTTCCGATTGTCGGCTGAACCAATTCAACAGCGCCGCCACAAATACAATGAACAACACCACAAACACCGCCTGTTCCCAGGCAACGTATGGAATAGCCTCACCCGCGTTCATTTACCCGCCCTTGAACCGCTTACGTCCAGCTCTGCTGGAAAGGTGCCTCGTAGGGAAGGGGACAAGCCCCTTCCGTCCACTCCCTCCTGGGAGGGGGATAAAGGGGG